>JALYIN010000554.1 GCA_030775765.1 Verrucomicrobiota bacterium | reverse complement strand
CCCGCAGGATGATGGGCCCCAGAGTGATCGGGCGGCAACCGTGGCCGCGCGCCAGGGAAAGCTCGGCCGGCGTGAAATCCCCCTCGGGACCCACCAGCATGAGGACGCTCGTCGGACGTTCGCCGTGCTCGGCGGAATATTCCGCCAGGATTTTCTTGAGATGGACGGCATCGGATTGGAGGGACCCGATGAGTTGTAGATCGAAACGGCGAACCTGCTCGAAAAATTGCGCCATGGTTTGCGGCACGTGAACACGGGGCAACCAGTTCTGGCCACATTGCTTGGCAGCTTCGATGGCGACGGTCTGCCACTTCGCCTGTTTCGAACCGGCGCTTTCTTCGTCGAGACGCACCACCGTTCGATCGGACAGAATCGGCGCAATCTCGGCCGCGCCGATCTCTACGGCTTTCTGCACAATGAGATCCATGTTTTTCCCCTTGGGGATCGCCTGCCCTAGCGTGATCTGGCAGCGCAACGGTGGTGTCTGCGCCTCGTGCAACTTGCGGAGATGGATCGCCGCCGCATCGATGGAATTGATTTCAGCGGTCACCTCATGACCGCGACCACTGAAGAGAACGACTTTATCGCCAGACCCTAGACGCAAGACATTGCGGCCGTGATGAGCTTCGGAGCCCGTCAGGGTGAGGACGTCGGCGTTCCATTGTTCCGGCGCGATGTAGAAGCGATGCATCAGGAAAGTTAGAGGTCCCTTCCCGCCGCGGCGGGACTGGGGATGACAGGTTGGGACTAGCGGAAAAACTCTTTGGCGCGGTCGAAGAAGCTTTTGTGGAGCGGAGTATTTTCTTCGCCGCACAACGCGGCAAATTCTTCCAGCTTCTGGCGTTGCTCGCCGTTCAACCGAGACGGCACTTCCACGAGCAAGCGGGCGAGCAGATCGCCGCGATCGCGCGCATTCACGTTCACGACGCCTTTGCCACGTAGTTTGAACACCTGACCGCTTTGCGTTCCCGCGGGAACTTTCAGATTCGCTTTGCCTTCCAGCGTCGGCACGGCAATCTCGCCGCCTAGCGCGGCCAGCGTGAATGAGACCGGCACTTCGCAGTAAAGGTTGTCCTCTTCGCGCTGGAAGATCGGATGCTCTTTGATGTGGATGACTACGTAGAGATCGCCGGCCGCGCCGCCACGAATCCCAGCCTCGCCGTTGCCCGAAGAACGCAGGCGCGATCCGTCGGCGATGCCCGGTGGGATTTTCAATTTGATCCGGCTGGTGTTTTCCACGCGGCCTTCCCCGGCACAGGTACTGCACGGCTTCTCGATAATCTGGCCGACGCCGCGGCAACGGGGACAGGTTTGCGAGACCTGGAAAAATCCGCGCGAGCTGATGACCTGGCCGCGCCCGCCGCAGGTGGGGCAGTTGATTGTGCGCGAGCCAGGCTCGGCGCCCTTGCCATTGCACTTCGCGCAAGTGTCGAGCTTCCGGACCTCGATCTCCTTGTCCACGCCGAAGGCAGCTTCCTCAAGCGTAATCTGCATGTCGTAGCGGAGATCGGAACCGCGCTGGCGCCCCTCGTGGTCGGCCGTGGCGCCGCCACCGAAAAACGTTTCAAAGATGCCGCCGCCCCCACCGCCGCCACCGAAGACTTCTCGGAAGATATCGAAGGGATCATGGAAACCGCCGCCGCGCCCGGGCATTCCCTGCGCGAAAGCAGCGTGGCCGAACCGATCGTAGGCCGCGCGCTTATCCGCATCGATCAGGACATCGTAGGCTTCGCCGAGCTCCTTGAATTTCTCTTCGGAGTGCGGGTCATCCGGGTTTTTGTCGGGGTGATATTTCACCGCGAGCTTGCGATAGGAGCGCTTCACTTCGTCCTCCGTCGCGGTGCGCGAGACGGCGAGCACTTCGTAGTAGTCGCGCTTCTCGGTCGGCATGGGTCGTAAAAGGTCGTATGCGACCTAGGGGCCGCTGGAAACCACGACGCTCGAAGGCCGCAGCAGCCGGTCCTTCATCCGATAACCGCGGCGGGTCTGGCGAACCACAACGCCCTCCTGGAATTTCTTGCTGGGTTCATGGGCGATGGCTTCATGCAGGTTCGGATCGAATTTCTGGCCGGTGGCGTCGATCGGCTGGAGGCCGTTGTCGGTAAGAAAATCCATGAGCTGCTTTAAAACCATGCTCATGCCGGAAAACACCGGCGACTTCTCGCCCTCGGCACGGGCGGCTTCGAGACCGAGCTCGAAGTTATCCACGATCGCGATCAGTTTCTCGAGCAGCGAGCTGTTGGCGTATTTGATCGCTTCCTCTTTTTCGCGGGCGGAGCGCTTCTTGTAATTTTCGAAGTCCGCCTGGCTGCGAAGCGCCAGATCGCGGAACCGATCCAGGTCTGCCTGCAGACCGTCGCAATCATCCTCTGCCGACGCTGTCTCCGCGGATGGCGCGGCCGTGTCGTTCTTCAAAGGAGAAGCGGAATTTATTTCTTCCGCGTCTGGTTCAGTTACCGGGATTTTTTTCATGTCTTGCGAATGGCTATCAAAGTTATGTCGTCATTTTGCGGCTGCGACCCGACGAAACTTCGCAGTTCGTCGATCAGCCGGGTGATCATGGCCGGGGCCCCCTCGGCCGCGCTGGCCCGAACGCATTCCATCATCCGTTCAGGCCCAAATTCGTCTCCGTTAGCGTCGAGCGCTTCCGTGACACCGTCCGTGTAGAGGAGCAGGCAATCGTCCCGGTTGAGGGAGAGAGCGAAATCGTTCGTTATCCTATCGAACACGCTGCCACTGTCAATTCCGAGGACCATTCCCGGCGGCTTCACCGGCGCGGCTGTGCTCGTTGCGTGGTCGAAAAGAATCGGCGCATCGTGCCCCGCGCGCGAAAGCGTCACGGTGCCGCGCGCATGATCGAGAACCAGGTAAGCCATGCTGATGAACATGTCCTCCTTGATGTCGGGATAAAGCTGGCGGTTCACCTTCTTTAACACATCGGACGGCGAAGGATTGCCCGCCGCCTGGCTGCGCAGGACGCTGCGGCAAATCGCCATGATGATCGAGGCCGGCACACCTTTTCCGGAAACATCCGCGATCGCGACGCCCAGCTTCTCGTCATCGACCTTCAGGTAATCGAAATAATCGCCGCTCACGTGGCGCGCGGGAATGTTGAGGCCGGCAATCTCGAATCCCGGAATCACGGGCGATTCACTCGGCAACAGGATGCGCTGGATGTCGCGTGCGATTTCCAGATCGTGATCGAGACGTTTTTTCTCGTTCGCTTCCGAGTAGATGATGGCGTTGTAAAGGGCGAAGGCTGATTGTTCCGCGATCGATTTGAAGACGACGAAATCGCTGGCGGTAAACGACGGGCTTGAGGGACCGTTCCCCAGCGCGAGCACGCCCATGTTTTGTTTGCCGTAAAGCAGCGGCGTCACCATCACGGAAGCGGCGCCCAGCGAACTGCCACGCAGGCCGGCCAGCTCCGGTGCGTTGGCCAGGTCGGTAAGAAGGACCGGTTCGCGCGTTTGCCAGACGCGCCCGATGATTCCTTCACCCGGCGGGATGGCCTGGAGACGAAGATAACCTTCGAGCGCCGTGGAACTCGAAGCCGCCTGCTGGAGGACGTGAGTGGGCACATCGGTGAAGGGCGGGCAGCCCTTCGAGATGAACGCCGGCGCCAGCTTGCCGCCCGCGCGTTCCATCATGTAAAGCGCGCCACCCTGCGCGTCGAGCACGCGCGATGCGCCTTCCACAATCAGACGGTGCAGATCGGCCGCGCGGATCGTTTCGGTAAATGCTTCCCCGAGGCCGTGGAGAAAATCGAAGACGAGCGTCTCCTCGATCTGGATTTCTTCCTTCGAGCGCTCGAGCTGGCGGATGCGAATCCTCTGCTGCCCCCAAGTGAAGAGCCAGCCCGCGAGCGACGCGATGAAGAGGCCGAGAAAAACGATTGGCCACATGCGCCGCGTGCTGGATCAGTTCGACGGCGTCTCGTTGTGGAGATCCTGTTTTAGATAATCGAGGACGTCTTTGAATCGCGAAAAATTCTGGGGGGCGGCATCGCAAAGCGCCTGGTGGGCATCGAGCATGTCGGCGCTGACCTGTTTCTTTTCGGCGCTCGGCGAACCGTTGGCTTTTTCATGCTGGAGCAGTTCGCATTGCGGCGCGGCGGTCCCGTTCGAGTGGATGTCGAAGATCTGGTCGAGCCCGAGGCCCATGAGGAGACTGCGACTGCGTTCGCCGCAATGGACGACGTGAAGATGGCCGTGCCCCAGTTCCTTCAAGCGCAACGCCACGCCCGCCATCGTTCCCATGAAGGTGGAATCCATCATCGCGCAATTCTCCAGGTCGACGACAAATTCGCGGTAGCCCCGGTTGACCATCTCGCGGGTAAATTCCTTGAGATTGCCGCTGTTGAGGAAGCTTCCCTTGCCCTCGACTTTCACCCAAACGGCATCGCCGTTTACCCCGACTTGGATTGACGACTGCACTGCTGGGCAAAATTACAGTCTCGCAGGGGGGACTGTCAACCTAAGGGCGGCCCATTTACCCGGGAAAGGCCGGGCGGCGCAACTACTCATTCCCAAAGATATGACCGGTTTTCCGCGACGATGCGCCCGTTCTCGATCAATAAACAACGCCAGGCTGTGACGCGACCATCCGCCAGGTAGTCGTCGCCGATGACGGTAAACTCTGTCTTGAAATTGCCCTTCGCGTTCGCGTAGGAAATCTCGCGCGCCTGGACGAACGAGCGCAGTTTCTCCTGCCGGAACTCGAGGCGCACGGTCACATTCGCCGGACGTTTCACGCGCCAGAAGAAATCGAAATAGTTGCCGTAGCGCTGGTTTCGATCGGCATTGGTGAGAGCACCGTAGAGACGATAGGTCCGCTCGAAGCCCAGCGACGCTTCCGCGATTCCTGCCGTCGCGCTGTTCGGATTGCTGTTGAGCGCCGAGGAAAGGGATTTCTTCGATTTGGGTGGAGTCTCGCTCAGATAGAAAAGTTTCGTTTTGCGAAACTGGAAATCGTCGCTCAGGGCGACCGGCAAAGGGTCGACTTTCGTGAGGATCTTCACCTGGCCTGCCGCCCAGAGTTGGGTAGCCGCGAGGAGTGCCAGAATAAAAATGGCCGCCCGTTTCATAGGAGTAATGAAACGGGAACCGTGGCGCGATGTCAAAGGTGGATCGCGCGCTTCCCCGAGCGATGCGTTAGATTCCACGCGTGATTGAAGTGCGCTATGAACGCGGTGTTTATCTGCCGCAGCAGGAAATCTGGCTCGATCCCGCGGATGCGAAGCCGTTCGCGTTTGTGTCGCACGCCCACAGCGATCACATCGCGCCGCATGGGGAGATCATCGTTTCGGAACGGACGGCGCGGCTGATGCAGGCGCGAATGCCGGGCGAACGGAGCGAACACGTCCTGAATTTCGGCGAGAAGACCACCGTCCGCGGACTCGATGTCACGTTGATTCCCGCGGGGCACATCTTTGGTTCGGCCCAGTTTTTCCTGGAAACGGAGAGCGGTTCGCTGCTTTACACGGGCGATTTCAAATTGCGCCCGGGCCGATCCGCGGAGCCCGCCGAATGGCGCCACGCCGAAACGCTCATCATGGAGACCACTTTCGGTCTGCCGCGTTACCGTTTCCCGCCCACGGAGGAAGTCATCGGGCAGATCGTGGCGTTCTGCCGCGACGCATTGGAAGCAGGCGCGGTGCCGGTGCTGCTTGGCTACTCGTTAGGCAAGGCCCAGGAGATTCTCTGTGCCCTCGCTGGCGCCGGTCTCACACCGATGCTCCACGGCACGGTCCATCGAATGACGCGGATTTACGAACAGTTCGGGCAATCGTTCTGCGAGTACGAACGCTACAACGCCAGTCAGGTCGCAGGCAAAGTCCTGATTTGTCCGCCGAGCGCGAACCGCTCGCGGATGCTGGAAAAAATCGGGGGAAAACGCGTAGCGATGATCAGCGGCTGGGCGGTGGAACCGAGCGCGGTTTATCGCTACCAGGTCGACGCGGCGTTCCCGCTGTCCGATCACGCGGATTACACCGACCTATTGCGTTATGTCGATCTGGTGAAGCCGGAGCGCGTCCTGACGTTGCACGGGTTCGCCGCGGAGTTCGCGCGCGATTTGCGCGATCGCGGGATCGAAGCATGGGCGTTAAGCGAGGAAAACCAGATGGAGCTCACGCTGGGGAAAACTGGGCACCCTGTAGTGGCAGGCGTACCGCCTGCATCCCAATCAACTGCGGCCGACACGGCCGCCACTACAGGTTCTGAGTTCCATGCTTTCGCCAGCATCGGCGAAACCATCGGGGCGACCCCGGCGAAACTGGAAAAGGTCCGATTGCTGGCCGAATATCTGCGGACGCTAAATTCGGACCAGCTTGCGGTCGCCACAATTTATTTTACCGGCAAGCCGTTTCCGCAAAGCGATCCGCGCACGGTCCAGGCGGGATGGGCCGTCATCCACCGCGCCTTGATGAGCGCCACGAAACTAGCGGAACCGGAATTCCGTCGGATAGCGAGCTCACATGGAGATGCCGGCAAGACGGCGCTGGAAGCACTGGAGGGACGGACCTTTCCCCAACCGTTCACACTGGTCGAATCGCGAGAGCTTTTCGACAGCATGCACAAAATCCGGGGCCCACTGGCCAAGACGGAGCTTCTACAAAAGCGGCTCGCGAGGTTATCGGCACGCGAAGGTCAATACCTGGTCAAGATCCTAACGGGCGATCTCCGGATCGGTTTGCGCGAGGGACTGGTGGAAGAAGCGATCGCGGCCGCGTTTTCCGCGCCGATCGATGAGGTGAAGGAGGCGAACATGCTCCTGGGCGATCTCGGCCAGGCGGCCGTGCTCGCCTCCAAAGGCGAACTGCAAAGCGCGGAGCTGTCTTTGTTCCGCCCCATCAAAAGCATGCTGGCCAGCCCGGAGCCGACGGCCGAGGCGATCTGGGCCCGCTTTTGCGACGCGGGAGAGAACAAGACTGTTTACGTCGAGGACAAGTTCGATGGGATTCGCGCGCAGCTCCATCGCGGCGCAGGACGCGTAGAAATTTTCTCGCGCGATCTGCGCCGGATGACAGACCAATTTCCCGAGCTGGGAGATCAGGCGCGCCTGTTCAAGGAAGAGATCATTCTCGACGGCGAGATCATGGCTTTCGAGCACGGGAAAAAGCTGACGTTTTTCGATCTGCAAAAGCGGCTCGGCCGAAAACATGAAGGCGCGGATTTGTTCGCGACCGCTTCCGCCGATGTGCCGGTCGTGTTTGTCGCTTTCGATTTGCTCTGGCTGAATGGTGAATCGTTTCTGCGGGGTCCGTTACGCGAACGGCGCGAAGCGTTACGAAGCCTGAAGCTACCCTCCAGTTTTCAAATCGCGGAAGTTTATCCGGCTCATTCGGCGGACGAAATCGAGACTGCGTTTGAACAGGCGCGCCGCCGCTTTAACGAAGGGCTGATGGTGAAAGATCCGGAGAGCATCTACTCTCCTGGCCGCCGGGGAATGTTCTGGTTCAAACTCAAGAAGGAGTTGGCCACGCTCGATGTGGCGGTAGTCGCGGCTGAGCTGGGACACGGAAAGCGCAACCACGTCCTGAGCGATTACACGTTCGCCGTGCGCGACGAGACGACCGGCGAGCTCCTCACGATCGGGAAAGCCTACAGCGGTCTGACCGACGTCGAGATCGCGGAGCTGACCGAACATTTCAAAAAGCAGACGATTTCAAATCGCGGCCGTTATCGCGAAGTAAAACCGGACACCGTGCTGGAGATCGCGTTCGATTCCATCCAGCCAAGCACGCGGCACGAGAGCGGTCTCGCTCTGCGCTTCCCACGGATCAAGGCGATTCGGCGCGACAAGACCGTTGATGCGATCGACACGCTCGCCTACGCGCGCTCGCTCATGAACGAGCGCGCGGACAAGTGATCAGTTCGGCGG
>JALYIN010000553.1 GCA_030775765.1 Verrucomicrobiota bacterium | reverse complement strand
ACCTTTGCCGATTGGATCGGCGACGCGGCGGTCGTCGGGCTCTGGGAAGTGGTGAAGCACCTCGGCTATTTCCGCGACCAATTCGCCCGGGCTCTGGAAGAGATTGAAGCGGCCCAACCGGACGCGGTGGTTCTGATCGACTACCCCGGTTTCAACCTTCGCCTTGCCCGCACGCTTCGGAAACGATCGCTGGGTCTTAAGATCATTTATTACATCAGCCCCCAAGTCTGGGCGTGGAATCGCGGGCGTATCCGGCAGATGGCGCGCTATCTCGACGTTATGCTCTGCATTTTTCCATTCGAGGCTGAGCTCTACAACCTCTCCGGGCTCCGCACGATTTTCGTCGGCCATCCGATGATTGAAACTCTGGCTCGACGCCAGACGGGAGACGCGCGGAATCCAAATCTCATCGGCCTTTTTCCCGGGAGCCGTTTCCGCGAAGTGAACAAGATTTTTCCGGTCATGCTAAAGGCGGTCGCCGAAATTATCGCGCAACGACCGTCTACTCGCTTTGAAGTGGCGGCGGCTTCCGAGACGCTCGCGCGCGACATCCAGGGATTGCTCGGCCGCTCGCATCTGCGACATCGCGGCTGTGTTGTCACGGGCGATAGCTCCGGGACGATGCAACGGGCTTTCGCCGGGATGGTGGCATCCGGGACTGCAACCCTGGAGGCAGCCTATTTCCGTTTACCCTTCGTCCTGGTCTACAAAGTTTCCTGGCCGACTTATTTCGCCGCGCGTCTCCTCATGCGCACACCGTTTCTCGGAATGCCGAACGTCCTGGCTGGCCGCGAGATCGTTCCCGAGTTTCTTCAGCACGAAGCGCGACCTAAAGCGATCGTCGCTTCCGTGTTGGAGTTGGTGAACAATCCCGACACTCGCCAGCAAATGATTACTGAGTTCGACGCCGTCATCGCAAAGCTGGGCGAAAGCGGCGCGAGTGGCAAAGCCGCGCGAGCCATTCTCGCGGAACTGTGAAAGTTCCAGTATCGTTTCGACTGCGCTCGACATGACCAGGATTCTCAACTTCATCGACGGCCAATTTGTTGAGCCGGTCGGCGGAAAATTCCTCGACAACATCGAGCCCGCGACGGGCAAGCCATATTCTCAAGTGGCCGACAGCGATGCGCGCGACGTCGAGCTTGCCGTGGCCGCGGCGGAGAAGGCATTCGTGGATTGGTCAACGACGCCGGCGGCGGATCGGTCGGCCCTGCTGCTGCGCATCGCCGACCTGATCGATCGCGATCTGGAGAAGTTCGCGCGCGCGGAATCGATCGACACCGGCAAACCGGTTTCACTCGCGCGGAGTCTCGACATTCCAAGGGCCGCCAGCAATTTTCGGTTCTTCGCGACCGCGATCCTGCATACCGAGAACGAAGCGCACGTCACCGACGGCATCGCGTTCAACTACACTTTGCGCCAGCCGCGCGGCATCGTCGGATTGATCTCGCCGTGGAATTTGCCGCTCTATCTGTTGAGCTGGAAAATCGCGCCCGCCATCGCGTGCGGCAACACCGCCATCGCCAAGCCGAGCGAGCTGACGCCGATGACGGCGTATTTGATGTGCGAGATTTGCGCCGAAGCCGGCCTGCCGAATGGCGTGCTCAACGTCGTCCACGGCAGCGGGCCGAATGTCGGCGCCCCGATCACCGCGCATCCAAAGATCGGCACGATTTCATTTACCGGTGGCACCGTCACAGGGCGCAAGGTGGCGGAGACGTGCGCCCCAATGTTCAAGAAAGTCTCGCTCGAGTTGGGCGGAAAGAATCCCAACATAATCTTCGCCGACGCCGACCAGGACGCCGCGATTGCTGGCAGCCTGCGTTCTTCCTTCGCAAACCAGGGCCAGGTTTGCCTGTGTGGTTCGCGCGTCTTCGTAGAGCGCTCCGCCTACAAGGATTTCGTCGCTCGCTTCATCGACAAAGCCTCTCAGTTAAAAAAAGGCGACCCCCTCGACGATAAAACCGAGCAAGGCGCGATCGTCAGCAAGACCCAGCTCGACAAAGTAAAGTTCTACGTCGATCTCGCGCAGAAAGAAGGCGGCAAGGTGGCGCTCGGCGGCAAAGCGCCCGATTCGATCAACGAGCGTTGTCGGGACGGTTACTTCTTCCCGCCGACGGTTCTGACCGATCTGCCCGTCTCCTGCCGGACGAACCGCGAAGAAATCTTCGGCCCTGTCGTCACTATCACCCCTTTCGACAATGAAGAAGAAGTCATCGGTTACGCCAACGACACCGAATACGGCCTGGCCTCGAGCGTCTGGACGCAAAACCTCAGTCGCGCCCACCGCGTTGCCGAGCAAATCCACTCCGGCACCGTCTGGGTAAACTGCTGGCTCGTCCGCGACCTTCGTGTCCCCTTTGGCGGCATGAAACAAAGTGGCGTCG
>JALYIN010000552.1 GCA_030775765.1 Verrucomicrobiota bacterium | reverse complement strand
GGGTTTCACGCTCGGCCCGTTCCCGCGCCTCCTTTTCGCTGGTCAGGAGGCGCTCGCGATCCGCCTCCGCGCGTTTCCGTTCCTGCAGCTCTTTTTGAGCGGCGTCGTACAAACGGGCGTTATCAATAGCGATGCCCGCCTGGGCGGCCACCGCTACAATGATACGCTCAGTGCGTTCGGTAAAAACTCCTGCCTCCGGGTGCCCAAAGAACAGTCCTCCGATCACCTCGCCGGAACTGGATATCACGGGGACGGCCAGGTAACTGCGCACCGGTAAATGTCCTTTCGGCATCCCGTGGTGGGGCTCCATTTTCCCGTAGCGCGGGTCCTTTAAAATATCATCCGAGCGGATGACTCCTTCGCCCCGGAACGTCGGGCCAAAGAGGGCGGTTGCGCGCGGATGCCCAAATTTATCGAAGGCCTCACGCGGCGCGCCGGAGAGCGCGTAGAGAAGGAATGAACCGCCGCTTTCATCTCTCTGCGTGTAGAAGAAAGCGCCGAAACTCGCGCCGCTCAATTGGGTGCCGGCGTCCGTGACAATTTGCACGACCGCCTGCAGATCGAGTTGGGCGGCAATCGATGAGCCGGTTTTATTTAGCAAATCGAGTATACCGGCCTCATCCCGCAGAGCCGCTTCGGCGCGCTTTACCTGATCGACGTCCGTGTTCGTGCCAAACCAGCGAAGCACGCGGCCTTCGGCATTACGCAAGGGGTTCACACGGGTGAGAAACCACCGAAAGATGCCGTCACTCCCGCGGAGGGGAAACTCCATTTCGAATGGTTCGGCGGTCTCAATCGATTTTTGCCAGCGCTCGACGACAAGCGGAACCATTTTAGGGTCGTGAACGCTTTGCCAGCCCCAGCCCCGCATCTGTTCCAGCGTCGTGCCTGTATATTCGTACCAGCCGCGGTTGTACCAAAAAATGTCGCCGTCGGGTGCAGCCATCCAGGCGAGCTGAGGAATCGAGTCAGCCAGCGCGCGTAATTCTTCCTCGCTCCGCCGCAGCGCCTGTTGGGCAAGGACATGCGCCGAGATATCGATAAAATAGCAGACCACGCCCTGCCGGCCATCCGGCAGGGTGATCCGGTGAATCTGCCAGTCATAATATTCCTGCACCGCGCGGTCCCGCCGGACCTCCGCAAAACCGTGTGAGACAAACGGCTCGCCCGTCGCGAGGGTGTGCCGGAAATGCTGCATCAGTTCGTCCGCCACTGCCGCGGGCCAGAGGACGTGCATCACCTGCGCAAAATCGCGACCAAGGAGATTTTCAATCGTTCCGAAAACCGGAACTGCTTTCGGATTGATATGCTGAAGGCGCAAATCCGAATCCAGCAAAAATATCCCGACCGGGGACTGGTTTATGATCGCGGCAAAAAGGGCGTGACTGACTCGACTCACTTCGTCCGCACGCATGCGCTCGGTAACGTCGCGATAGCTCCAGACACGGCCGAGGTTTTTCCCTTCAATCGTCTGAACCCTCGAGTACCGCTCGAAGACTCTGCCATCCGCCAATTCCAGAACATCGAATGACTCGGCCGGACCGGACGCGTAAATCTGCTCGGTGGCGGTCAGGAACCCTTTTGGATCTTTCAGCACTTTGACCGCATGCTCCAGGAGCGGCTTGCGTTCGCGAGACTCGATGAGGTTCCGTGGCATTCCCCACATCGTTAAAAATCGCTCGTTGAAGCCGGTGATATTGTCCTGGTGATCGACCACCAGAATTCCATCCGTGGTCGAGTCGAGCGTGGCGCGCATGACGGAGAGCGAGTGCGCGAGCTCTTCCGTCTTGCGCTCAAGGGCCTCTTTCGCGTCGAGCAGCTCCTGCTCCGCCCGTTGCCGGGCGAGACGGATGCTTTGCGCGTTTTGGAGCGCAGCAGACCGCAGTAATGCCTCTTCGGTTTCGCTCACTTTGTTTAGCGGGCGTGCAAGATTCGCGCGGCGAGTTCGGTGCCGACGATGCGGGCTCGGATTTTGGCGAACGCCGTGTCGCGCGAGGTGGAAGTGTCATCGCTGAAAGGCGAAAACCCGCAGTCATCGGTCGTGCCAAGCTGGTCGAGAGGAATGTAATTGGCGGCTTCCAGGATTCTGTCGCGCACCTCCTCCGCGGTCTCGATGTGAGGATCAATCGGAGCAACCACTCCAACGAAAATGAGCTGATCGGGTTTCATGTACTGCCGGATCGTTTGTAAAACCTGAACCCGATTTTTTTCTCCCGCCAGGGCGATGTAGAAATTGCCTGCCTTGAGCTGGAACAGACTCGGCAAAAGCTCCGCATAATCAACATCCGCGCTATGCGTCGAGTCGCGGTCGGCCCCCGGGCAAGTATGCACTCCGATTCGTTTCCGCTCCTCGGCCGAAAAACGGGAGAGCGCCAGATTGTTCAAATCGATAAAGCTGTTCAATAAATCGCCCGACGGATCGATCTTGATGGCGAGCCGGCCTTCGGTGAAATCGACCTGGACTTTGTGCGCGCCTTTATCCAGGCAGCAGCGGACTTCTTTCTCGTGCTCGGCCAGCAAGTCGTCGATGAATTGCGCGCGCGGATAATCGGGCAGGCCCTGTGCCGGATACATGAGACTCAGGGCCGAGGGTGAGATGACGGCCTGCTTTACCGGCACGTGCGCATAGCGTTGCGCGAACTCGAGGAAACTGTCGGCGTAGCGCTTGTACCGAAACGGTCCGGAAACCAGCCGCGGCCAGCGGCGGACATGGCTGACGAAGGGCAATTGAAAGCCGTCCGGTGCAATGTTCGAGAGGCCGTCCACACAATATGTCCCGAAGTTGTGGTATTTCCTTTGCTCGCCATCGGCGATGACCGGCGAGCCAGTCGCCTCGAACCGCGCGATGGTATCGCGGATGGCCTCATCGTAGAGTGGCTCGAGCTTGGGATCATTGCTGCCGATGTTTGCGAACGCTTCAATGAGTTTAAGAGGACGGGGAATGCTGCCGATCGGTTCTGTTGGGATGGTCATAAATTTTCCGCGGACATGGTTGGAATGAAGGCAGAATAATTGCCCGCGCAATCGAGGCAAATTATTGGAACGGCCAGATGCTGCTCGTCAGTCTGGCGGAATGACGCCCTGGGCTGTCAGCCCAAGGAACTCACGAGCGGTGCCCGACAGCAGTTCGGACTGCTCTGCTGCGGAGAGATGCGCAAGCGACTCGATGAGCGCCCCCGGGGAACTCTCGCCGAGGGGGAAGGGATAATCGGAGCCGAGCGCAACGCGCCGGGCGCCGAAGAGTTTGATCAGGAGCTTCAACGCGTCGGCATCGTGGACAAGGGAGTCCACGTAAAAGTGCGCGGGTCGATCGTCGGTCGCCAGATAGCTCCGGGGCGTTGCCTTGTTGTCGATGGCGCAAAGATCGGGACGGACGTGGAAGGCGTGTTCGATTCGGCCGAGGGTGAAAGGAAAAGCGCCGCCGCCGTGGGCGAAAGCCACGCGAAGTTTAGGGAACCGCGCGAAGACGCCGCCGAAAATCATCGAGCAAATAGCGAGTGAAGTTTCTGCCGGCATGCCGACGAGCCAGGGCAACCAGTAATTCGGCATGCGTTTCTTGCCTGCCATGTCCCAGGGGTGAACGAAAATGGCAGCGCCGAGCTGTTCGGCCGCACTCCAGACTGGCTGGAGAGCGGCGTTATCGAGATTCAAGGTATCGAGGCGGCCGAAATGTTCGTTGGCATCGACGTGGGTACCGATCTGCGCGCCACGCAGACCAAGATCCCGCACACAGCGCTCCAGTTCGCGCGCGGCGAGATCGGGATCCTGCAATGGGATTGTGGCCAAACCGATAAAGCGGCCGGGATTTGCGCCTACGACTTCGGCAATGTGATCGTTGAGGCGCTGGGAAAGATCGAGCGCATCCGCCGGTTTCGCCCAATAGCTGAACATGACGGGTACCGTGGACAAGACCTGCATGGAAACTTGGGCGCGGTCCATTTCCTCCAGACGGCGCGCTGGTTCCCAGACGTTATCCATGATCTCGCGAAAGACGTTGTCGCCGATCATCATTCGGGCGCAGCAGGGCTGGTAATGCTCCAGCCTAACGAATCCCGGATAGCCATATTTGGTGTCGAGATCGGGCCACTCGCGCGGGAGGATGTGGGTGTGGAGATCGATCTTCAAGGAAAGTGACGAGTGATGAGTGACATGTGACGAGAGGGAAGCAGATCGAGCGTCAAAAACTCGTCACTTATCACTCGTCACATGTCACTTTCTTCAAAACGGCTTCACCGTCTCGGGCTGTGGAACCTTCGTGCCACAGTTCTTGCAGGTGCGGCGCGCGTCGTCGTTCCAGAAATCGAGCATGGCTTTGCTGAAATGGTTAACGATATCGCCGCAATCGAAGTCGATGTCTTCCACGAGCGCGCCGCATTTTTCGCAGTAGAAAATGACATGCTCGTGCTCGCCGGGTGGGCGGCGCCGTTCCACCACGATGCCGATGGTGTCCGGCGGACGAACCGGAGCGTGCGGCACCTTCGGCGGTATGAAGAAGGTCTCGCCCTCGCGCACGAGGTGATCGACGATGCGGTCGCCTTCGCGGATGCGGACTTTGATGTCGCCCTTGAGCTGGTAGAAATATTCCTCCGAATCGACGAGATGAAAATCGTTCCGCGCATTTGGCCCCTTGACGACCATCACGAAAAAGTCGCGGCCATCGTAAAGGTAGCGGTTACTGACCGGCGGCTTGAACAGCTCGCGGTTGGCCTCGATCCAGGCATCGAGATTGACCGGCGGTTGGACTTTCGATGCGCCGCGAGTTTCTAATGAGGGCGATGGAGAAAGAGTGGACGTTTCGATGACCGAGCGTATTTCCTGCGGCCCGCAGCGTCAACTCCCTCGACCGGCCACTTCCTTGCCTGTCATCCTGAGCTTGTCGAAGGATCCCTTAATCTTTCTTATCTAACGACGTCGCACAAAGGAAGGAGTCAGAGATCCTTCGACTTCGCCCAGGATGACAAGGAAATAAGAATGAGCCGCCGCCGCGCTTTCGTCCTCACCGCGCTTGCCATGGTCGCCTTTGCCGGCAATTCGCTTTTGTGCCGCGTGGCGCTCAAGCAAACCGCGATCGATGCCGCGAGCTTCACGTTGATTCGGATCGTAGCGGGCGCGCTTTGCCTGGGAATGATCCTGCAAATTCGCAAAGGAAAATTGCGCGACGCCGGCAGCTGGTCGTCCGCGCTCGCGCTCTTCGGTTATGCGGTGCTTTTCTCGTTCGCCTACCTTCGTCTCACCGCGGCCACCGGTGCCCTGCTGCTCTTCGGGGCGGTGCAGGCGACGATGATTGTCTGGGCGCTCAGAAAAGGTGAACGACTCGACGCGAAACAGCTCACGGGTTTGCTGCTGGCTTTAGCCGGACTAGTGGCGCTCGTATTTCCCGGCCTGACCGCGCCGCCGCTCGGTGCTGCCCTCCTGATGCTGGGCGCCGGAATCGCATGGGGCGTTTATTCGTTGCGCGGCAAAGGAGGCGGCGACCCGCTGCGTTCCACGGCTGGGAATTTCCTCCGCGCGGTTCCGTTGGCCGTGCTGCTAAGTCTGGTGCTGTGGCGCTCGTGGAATTTCGACCGCGCTGGCATCGGCTACGCGGTCGCCTCCGGGGCCCTCGCTTCGGGAATTGGCTACGCGATTTGGTACACGGCCTTGCCGGCGTTGAAAGCGTCCGGCGCCGCCACCGTTCAACTGAGCGTGCCGGTCCTGGCGGCAGCGGGCGGGATCGCTTTTCTGTGCGAGCCGATCACGCTGCGTTTCGCGCTGGCGTCCATCGCGGTGCTCGGCGGGATCGCGCTCGTCCTCGTTGAACGCAGATCCTCGGCGAGTTGATGCTTCCGTCGCGGCGCGGCGAATACTAACCTGCGCTCCAGAAACGCATGAAGATATTCGACATCTCGCGCCCCCTTTTCAATGGCCTCGCGCCGTGGCCCGGCGACACCGTGTTTCAATACGAGTTGAAATGGAAAATGGCCGAGGGCGCGACGGTAAATGTTGGCGCGATCACGATGGGCGCGCATAACGGCAGCCACGCGGATGCGCCCTTTCACTTCAAACAGGGCGCAATGACGATCGAACATATGCCGCTCGAGACTTATCTGGGCGACGCGGTCGTGGTGGATCTAACAGAAAAGTTCGAAACCGATCCAACGCGACCGATCACGATTGGCGATCTCGAATCGGCGCCGGACGTACCGCGGCTCCTCCTCAAGACAGGGGTGTGGAGAAATTCAAAGATTTTTCCGGCGTGGATTCCGGTGATCGCTCCCGGTGTGGCCGAATGGTTGGGGAAACGAAACGTGAAGTTACTGGGATTGGATTTGCCGTCCGTGGACCCGATCGAGGCGAAAGTCCTGGTAAACCATCACGCGCTGGCGGCCGCGGGGATCGCGATCGTTGAATCGCTCGATCTCAGCGAAGTCGCGGCCGGCACCTACCATTTCTCCGCGCTGCCGTTGCGCATCGACGGTGGCGACGCGGCGCCGGTGCGCGCGATCCTTTGGCGGGATTAGTGTGACCGGTTTGCTGACTTCCCGGATAACGCGCTGGAGCGTGCTGTCTCTGGCGGTCGTGCTTTTCGCGATCGCAAATCTTCCCTGGCATCTCGATGACTACGACCAGGCGAAGCAGGCGTTCACCTCCTTCGAAATGATCGAGCACGGGCACTGGTTCCATCAGCACACCCCGAATTGGTGGGTCGCTACGAAGCCGCCGCTGGTCGGCTGGATTTCAGCGGGCTTTTACGCAGTCACCCACTCGTGGGAGGCAGCGTGGCGGCTGCCGTCCTTTCTCGCCGCCGCCGGGTTGCTGGGGCTCCTTCTGCGCTCGGCGAAGACCTATGGACAGGTGGCCGCTTTGACGGCGGCGTGCGCGCTCAGTTTTAACTTGTTCACGCCCCGGCTCGCGTCCCTGGTGCGGACCGACATGCCGTTCGCGCTCGTCGTGTTCGCGATCGGGTTGTTGATCTGGGAAAAAATCCGGACGCGGGCGCTGTGGATCCGGCGGGATCGGCTCGTGCTCTTTTTGTTGCTGAGCACCGGGATGCTGATCAAAGGGCCGATCGTTTACGCGTTTCTCTTGCCCGGTCTGGTCGTGTTTCAATGGCGATCCCGCGGCACGACTGCCGCGACATCCGCCTGGTCCGGATGGTTGCCCTGGCTGGTTTCGTTTCTGGTTTTCCTTCTCTGGGCGGGCGCGGGGATCCTGTTTGTGCCGGACTTTACCGAGCACGTGCTCCTGCGGGAATTTGCGGGACGTTTCAGCGACGAGGTTCATCGGGCCCAGCCCTTCTATTTTTATTTGCCGCATCTCCTGCATCGGTTCGCCCCGTGGAGCTTGCTGATGATCGGCTTGGCGATCGTCGCGATGAAGGGGCGAGCTCCCGCGAGCCCTGGCATTTCACCGGCGTCGCCGGAGCTCCGCCCTCCATCATCTCGCCGCGCCGGGATTGGAACCACCTTGCGCGACATGTCGCCGGAAACGTTCTGGCTCGTGGCCTGGACCTTGGGCGGGTTCGTCGTCATGTCGTTTGTCCCGTCAAAACGGATCGATCGCATTTTTCCGATCGTTCCGCCGCTTTGCCTGCT
>JALYIN010000551.1 GCA_030775765.1 Verrucomicrobiota bacterium | reverse complement strand
CCACGAGCAACCGAATCTTGGCTCGTTGCTCTTCGGGCAATTGGCGCGCCGGCCCGTGAAACCAGTTTATCCAGTCCCAACCGCCTTTCGAAAAGCCGACCAGGATGGCGCGATCCACTTTCGGAAGCTCGCGAGCGACAACTCGGTCGATCGCATTGGCGTCGTCCGCTGCCGAGCTCGACCATTCGGGCACATCGATCAATTGCGCGTGCCAGCCCGCCTCCTGAAGCCGCCGCGCGACATGACGAACAATCCGTTGCGAGCGGCCGGAGCGCTGCCGGTAACCGAGCACGATGAAAATCCCGGTCCGGGCGCGTTGAGCCTTTGAGCATTCCGCTGCGGCTTCTGGCCAGACGCGGGTCTTGTCCAGGTTCGTCGTCCAAATCCGGCGCTCAAATTCGCCACCGTTCGCATCAGCACGGAGCAGCGCCTCCAGAAGTTTGTCTCTCGTGGCCCCTACGCCGAGTTGTTGCCGCCACTGGCGCGCCTGGATCAGAAGATCGGAATCGTCCTTCGACTCCGCCCGAGCGCTGGTGGAAATCCCGATCCAGAGCAGGAACAGGAGCGCGAGGCAGAATCTCAAACGGGCTTTCAAATCCGCGGGAAGTTAAAGGAATTGGCTTTGTCTTTCGAACTCAAACTGCTACACGATCACAGCCTCAAGGTATGGGTGCGGAAGCTGGCGCCAGTTTATTGGTCGTGCTCAAGGGTGTGCGCAAAGAGTACCACCTCGGCCAGACCACTGTGGCCGCGCTCAGCGACGTTACCCTCTCGATCGAGCGCGGATTCTTCGCCTCCATCGCCGGGCCCTCCGGGAGCGGTAAGACGACGCTGTTGAATATCATCGGCTGCCTGGACGAGCCCACCGCCGGCAACGTTTTCATCGCGGGACAGGACGTAGCGGAATACTCCGACAATGAGCTCTCGCATTTCCGCGCCCACAAGCTCGGCTTCATTTTCCAAAGCTTTAACCTGATTCCGGTCCTCGATGTCTACGAGAACATTGAGTATCCGCTGCGCCTGAACGGCACGCACAAGAAGGAGCTGCGCGAACGTACCTGGGAGGTCATCGAAGCGGTCGGTCTCACGGCCCAGAGCAAACAGCGGCCTAACCAGTTGTCCGGTGGGCAGCGACAGCGTGTGGCGGTGGCGCGCGCGCTCGTCACGCGCCCGGAACTTGTCCTGGCCGACGAACCGACGGCAAACCTCGACACCGAAACCGGCGAGCGCGTCCTCGACCTAATGAAGCGGATGCGCGCTCGCTTCGCGACGACCTTTCTCTTCTCGACCCATGACTCGATGATGGCCGGCCACGCGGAACAGCATTTCACGATGCGTGACGGCGCCCTGAACGGGAGCGAACCACTCGCGTGAGAGCTATCCAGGATTTCAAGCTCGCGTTCCGGAATGTTTTTCGGAACACGCGGCGCTCTCTCGCCACCATCATCGCGATCATGCTCTCGTGCGCCGGCTTGATCCTGTTCGGGGGTTACGTCACCTGGGCTTTTCGGAGCGCCGAATCGCAGGGCGTCGTGATCTTCTCCCACCTGCAACTGGCCCGGCCGGGCTTCTATGACAAAGGAGCGGGTAACCCGACTGCCTACGCCATCGACACCTATCCGCGGATCAAACAGCTACTCGAACAGGATGCTATAATCGGACCGAAATTGCAGATGATAACGGCCCAAACTATTTTCAAAGGCATCGTTAGCTACTCCGCCGCGCGCACCTCCTCCACTTTTGTCGGCCTCGGGGTTTTCCCGGAGGAAGACTGGGCGCTCTTACATTGGAATCCCTACCATATAACCAGTCCCCTTGATCTTCCCGCGAACAAGGCAGCTTATGGCACTGGGCCGGAGTTAAGCTCCGAAGATCCCGAAGGGGTAACCATCGGCATCGGCTTATCGAAAGTGCTTCAGATATCCTTCGATCCAAAGGAGCGCGAACGACAAGCTACCAGTACCAAGCCCGTTACGCGATCCGATTCGAGCAGCTCGGACCTCGCGGTCCTCAGCGAGGAACTAACCCGGCAAACCAACTCCGCTCCATCACAGCGTCCGGCGATCGAGCTTCTTTGCGCGCCGCCCGGCGGCGGTATGCCCAACGCGATGACCATGTCGGTCCGGAAGATTTTCAACCGCCCGACGAAGGAACTCGATAACCAAACGGTGAAGCTCGATATCCGCCGCGCCTCGGAGCTGTTCTTTCCGGGCGAAGAACTCAAGGTCACCTCGATTCTCGTGCTCCTGAAGCAGACCGCCGATCTACCCGCCGTGGTCGCCCGCCTGCATCAGCTCATCGCCGACGGCCAACTGGATCTGGAATTTCGCACCTGGACTGAGCTGCGTCCCTTCTTTAGCCAGCTCACCCAAATGTTTCGCGTCATGTTTACCTTCATGTTCTGCATCATCGCCGCGATCGTGATCTTTACGATTTACAACACGCTCTCCACGAGTATCGCCGAGCGGATGGCGGAAATTGGAACCCTGCGGGCGATGGGTGTCACCCGGGCCGGCATCCGCAAAACCTTCCTCCTCGAAGGAATATTTCTCGGTTTGATCGGCGGAATTCTGGGCGTGCTTCTCGCGATCCTCGGTGAGACGATTGTTAATTCCCTGGGCGTGGTCTACATCCCGCCGGGCGGCTCCTTTTACACGAAAATGGAAGTCATCGTTCTGCGTGCGCCGCTTGTCCTTGTTGTTTGCTTTGGCGGCTCGCTCGTCGCCGCCTTGTTCTCCGCTATCTTTCCGGCCCACCGAGCCTCACGCATGATCATCGTCGATGCATTGCGCCACTAGAAACCGGGTGAGCCACTCGTTTTTTAAAGGAGGCCCGCCCTCGGGCCGCGGGGTATCACTGGTCTTGTTAACGCTGATTCTTTGCCTTCGCTTCTCTTTCGCCGAAGAAAAATCTCCCGACCAGATTCTCGCCCAGCTCGATCGCATTCGTTTGCCCGCGCGCTCGTTCCTGGTCGACCTGGTCATGGCAGACTACCGACAAGGCAAAAGAGAGCGCGAGGGAACCTTTCGTCTCTATGCGAGGCGAACCAGCGACGGCTTCGACTCGCTGGCGGTGTGCCTCACCCCTCCCGGTGACCACAACAAGCTATTGCTGTCCAAAGGGGAGCGAGTTTGGTTTTACGATCCACGATCCGCCCGGCCGGTGCCGGTCTCACC
>JALYIN010000550.1 GCA_030775765.1 Verrucomicrobiota bacterium | reverse complement strand
GGCTCCTTCCGCACGAGCTGAACCATCGCGCCAACATCTACGCCCTGCGCTCGCTCAACGTACGCTGGATTATTTGCGTCACCGCCGTCGGCAGTTTGCAGGAACAATACGCACCGCGCCACGTGCTCCTCCCCTCACAGTTTTTCGACCGCACCAGCCAGCGCGCCGACCACACTTTCTTCGGGGAGGGCATCGCTGCCCATATCGGTTTCGCCGATCCTATCTCGACGGACTTGCGGAATATCCTGGCCGAATCTGCGGGTGCGGTCGGCGTGACCGTCCACAATGGCGGCACCTACGTGAACATGGATGGCCCGGCGTTTTCGACGCGCGCCGAATCCGAGTTGAATCGCCGCCATGGCTTCGACGTCATCGGCATGACCAACGCGCCGGAAGCGAAACTGGCGCGGGAAGCCGAGATTGCGCTTGCGACCATGGCCATGATTACCGATTACGATTGCTGGAAGGTGGAAGAAGAACCGGTCTCGGCCCAAACTGTGTTCGAGCACCTGGTCGCGAACGCCCAGACCGCGAAGAAGATCCTGGCCGAAGCGATTCCCCGCATTCCCCCTGAACCGAATTGGCCCGAACATCGGGCGTTGGAGACTGCCTTGGTCACCGACCGGAAGCTTTGGCCGGCGGCCACCCGGCAGAAACTGGAGGCTATTTTGGGCCGTTTTACCTAGGAAAAGCCTCTTTCGCAAAAATGCGTCGCGATTCGCAAAAATCGTCCTTGCCAACCGCGATGGAAATATAGTAATTATAAAGACCGTCGGGAGAATCCCGCCTTAAGCCTTACCGAGTTCAAACAAAAATGATCACCAAAATTACCGCCGGTTTGCTCGCGCTCACTCTCCTTGCCGCCTGCGAGACCACCAAGACCACTCAACGCACCACGCTCCGCGAGATGAACGCTTCTCGCCTGGCTAGCAACGAAACGACCCTAAACGAGCCCGCGCCTCCGGCCGAAGGCCCTGAAGATATCCCGTCCGAAGGCCCGCGCGATCCGGGCCGTAATCCGGCGCTCGTTCCGTCGCCGCTGCTGCGCGTGAACGCTGCTGGCAGTCCGTAAAGACGCGGCCCCCCGCTACATCCAAAGTCCCCACGACAGAAGCGCCGAAGCGTCCTGCCACACACCGGACTTGCTGTCGCCCAACACGACCACAATGATGTCGCGCCCGGGCCGGGCACCGCTCGCGATCAAGCAATGTCCGGCCGCCTCGGTGTAGCCGGTCTTCATTCCGTTGCAGTAGGCGAGCCGCGTCAAAACTTTGTTTGTATTCGTTAGCTCGCGGGTGCGGCCGTTTGCGTAACGGAACACAAGGCGCGGCAGGCAAACGATCGAACGGATCGTGCTGTTTGCATAAGCGGCCTTGGCAATGATTGACAGGTCGCGCGCGGACGAATACTGGCCCGGCATGGGCAGCCCGTTTGGGTTGACGAAATGGGAGTGGGTCGCGCCCAGCTCGCGCGCTTTTTCGTTCATCAGCTCCGCAAAAGCTTCGACGCTCCCACCGCTATCGCGGGCGAGACATCGCGCCACGTCGTTCGGGCTTTTCACCAGCAATGCCCGAAGCAGTTCGATCCGGGTATAAGTTTCACCCGGCCGGATGTTCAACTTCACCGGCTCAGCCATAGTGTCGACCGGTTCGACTGTCACGGGCCGATCCAAATAACCGCGTTCCGAAACGATCAAAGCCGTCAGCAATTTCTGTGTGCTGGCAGCCGCCCGGGGGGCGTCGGCATTCTTCTCGTAGAAAATTTCACCTGTCCGCGCATCGATCACCATCACGGAAGCGGCGCGCGTCGACGGCGGAATCTTGGAAACGGAGCCGGGCGGCGGCGCGACGAGCTGAGCTTTCGGGACGTCCGAGATCGAATCCGGGACCTCCATCGGCCGGGCCGTTTTGAATTGGTGTTTCTTCGCCGCGACCGACGAAGTAAACGCGAGGGCGATCAGGCAAAAATAAGCGAGCGTTTCGTGTCGGCGTTTCACGGGCAGCAATTTAGAGGCAGATATTTTGTTGGCGCAAGGGACTTAGACTGGCGGCTACTCGTCCGAGCTGCGCTGGATCAACTCGATCTCGTAGCCTTCCGGGGCGTCGATGAAGGCGATCGCGCCATTCTTGCCGTTCGGGTGCGGCCCGTCGGAAAGCGGATAGCCCTTCTTAGCCGATTCGCGCGCGAACGCCTCGATGTCATCGACCTCGAAGGCGAGATGCGTCAGGTCGGGACCAACCACCACGGGACCGCTCTGGTCGAATTTGCAGATCTCGATCTCCTCCTGGCTGCCTGGCGCTTTGAAGAAAACCAATTGCGAGCCGCGGCCCGACGTATGCCGACGCGTTTCCTCCAGCCCGAGGACGTCCCGGTAAAATGCGACCGTCTTTTCCAGGTCGGTAACGCGATAACGAGTATGGAGAAGCCTCTTGATCATGCGCTCACTAATTGCGCGTGCTCCGGGGTATTATCAAACGCAAATGGTGTTCCGGGGCCGAATGTGATTGTTTAGGCGCATGAAATTGGTGATCGCCGCCACAGGCGCCAGCGGGACGATTTATCTGCAGCGCCTGCTGTCGCAGATCGATTGCGCCGCGAACGAGGTTCATCTCGTGATGAGCGGGCACGCCAAACAGGTCGCGGCTCAAGAGGTGGACCGGCTGGTCGTCCCAGCCGGGGTGCGGGAACACGCGGAGAACGATCTCAACGTTCCGTTCGTGAGCGGCTCCGCGCGATTCGATGGGATGGCGATCGTGCCCTGCTCTATGGCCACGCTCGGTCGGATCGCCTCGGGCTGCAGCGACACCGCGCTCTTGCGCGCGGCCGATGTTTTTTTGAAGGAGCGCCGGAAGCTGATCCTGGTCCCGCGCGAAACCCCATGGAGTCTCGTTCACGCGCGGAATGTAGTCACGCTTCTCGAGGCCGGCGCCATCGTTCTTCCCGCAATCCCGTCGTTTTACAGCCGGCCTGGTTCGGTGGACGCCGTGGCCGACACGGTGGTCTCGCGCATTCTGGATCAGCTCGGCCTTCCGAATCCTGCGGCCTATCGTTGGCGCGATGACGAGGCGCAACAAGAACCAAAGTGAAGCTCGATAGCTGGCGCACGCGCGTCTTGATCGTGCTCAGCTTCGGGTTGTATCGCCTTTGGGCTCGGACCCTTCGCTTACAGGTCGAGGACCCGAACGGCGTGGTGTCTCTCGTCCGGGCTCGACCCGTCATTTTCGCCATCTGGCATAATCGGCTCCTCATGCTCCCTCGCGTTTTCGATCCCTGTTTCCCCACACGGCAGAGCTATGGACTCATCAGCGCCAGCCGCGACGGCGACCTGATCGCGGTCTTTATCGAGCGCTCTGGCTACGGAACGATCCGCGGTTCGAGCTCGCGCAAAGGGGTGATCGCGCTACGCCAGCTCGTCGATACTCTTGCCGCCGACGGAAACGTCCTGGTGACGCCTGACGGTCCGCGGGGGCCTGTCTATCACGTCAGTCAGGGCGTCGTTTTTCTTGCGCAGAAAAGCGGTGCACCCGTGGTGCCGATCCACATGGAATATTCCCGCTGTTGGCGACTGAAAAGCTGGGACCGTTTTGTCGTGCCGTGGCCGTTCGCAAAGCTGCGGGCGATCTTCGGCGAGCCAATCACAGTTCCGCCAATCGAGAGCGCAGAACAATTCGATGCCGAGCAATTGCGTTTGCAAAATGCAATGATGAGTTTGGTGGAACAACCCTAGCATCGCCATGTCTCATCTCCTCGAAGGCCGCACGATCGCCGAAAAAGTTTACGCGGAGCTGCGCGGCGAAATCGCCGAGCTCAAGAAAAGTGGCCGAACGCCAGGCCTCGCTGTCGTCCTAGTCGGTGATAATCCAGCCTCGCGGGCTTATGTCCGTTCGAAAGACAAAATGTGCCGCGATCTCGGCCTCCATTCGGCGAAGCTGGAACTTCCCACGGATACGACCCAGGAAGATTTGCTCGCACGAGTCCAGGATTTGAATCGGGACACGGCGATCCACGGCATCCTCGTTCAATCGCCGCCGCCCAGGCACATCGACGAGGCTGCGATCACCCGGGCGCTCGATCCGGGGAAAGATGTCGACGGATTTCATCCGGTGAACGTCGCGAAACTCGCGCTCGGCGACGACTCCGGCTTCGTCCCCTGCACACCGCTCGGTTGTCAGCGATTACTCATCGAAAGCGGAACTGAAATTGCCGGGGCGCATGTCGTCGTTCTGGGACGCAGCATGATCGTCGGAAAACCGCTCGCGCTATTGCTCATGCGGAAAGGCAAAGGC
>JALYIN010000549.1 GCA_030775765.1 Verrucomicrobiota bacterium | reverse complement strand
ATCTTCGAAAGGGCTACCAGAATGCGGCGGTTGCGATGCCGGGTCACCTTGTGGGAACGGACGCGAACGTCGAGCAAATGCTGCTGCCGGCGCTGACGCGTGTTGGACAGCCGCTGGTTCTTTGGGCGCAGCCGTTCGTTTTTCACTTTCATTTCGCTGCGTCCCGTTTCGCGGAAAGCTCGATGATCCGCGCGCAGAGTTCCGGATAGCTGATGCCGGCGACCGCAGCCGCTTCCGGCAACAGGCTGGCCTCGGTCATGCCCGGGATCGTGTTCGCCTCAAGAACGCTGGGCTCCCCCTCCTCTGGCACAAGGATATCGACGCGTGAATAAACTTCCAGGCCGAGGGCGCGATGCGCGCGCAAGGCCAGCTCCTGGATCGCCCGGGTTTGCTCCTCTGGAAGGTTCGCGGGGCAAACATGCTGGGCCGCACCACCGGCGCTCGGATTCAAGAATGGATACTTGTTTGTGAAATCGTAGAACCCGCCTTTCGGGATTATTTCGAGGATCGGCAGTGCCTGGTCGCCGAGAATGCCGATCGTCAGCTCGCGGCCGGCGATAAATTTTTCCACGAGCAGCTCCCGGTCGTATGCGGTGGCGCCGGCGATCGCCGCGTCCACCTCGCGCTCGTTCCGGATAATGTAGACGCCGACGGTGGAACCCTGGCGCGGCGCTTTAATGACGAAAGGAATTGGCATCGCGGGCCGCTGCCCGGCCGTAATGATCTGCCAGTAGGGCGTCGCGATGTTGTGAGTTCGAAACGCCTCCTTCGATTTGATCTTGTCGAAGGCCCGATCGCTTTCCTCGGTCCCTTCGCCCGTGTAAGGGACGCCGCGATCTTCCAAAATGCGCTGGAGCTGGCCATCTTCGCCGAAGGTTCCGTGCACGGTAATGAAGGCGAGCTCCGTGCCGTCCGGTAAAACGAAGTCTGCGTCCTTCACATCCACTTCGCTGACCTCGACGCCTAACGACCGCAAAGCCTTTGCGACACCTTTCCCGGTTGCCATGGAAACGTCGCGCTCCGAGCCCGGCCCGCCCATCAGGACCGCGATTTTCTTTGGAAGCGCTTTCATCACCGTGACCCTTCCTTCCCTGAAATTCCTGTCATCTTGAGGGGGGCTTCGCTCCGCTCCGAATGACAACAGGGGAAAAGTTTCATCCTTCCTCCCCTACGATTTGCACTTCGGTTTCCAATTCGATCCCCCGCTGTTTCCGGGCCGTCTCCTGAATCTTCGCGATCAACTCAAGCACCTCGTTCGCCGTCGCGCCGCCGTCGTTCACGATAAAGTTTCCGTGGATTTCCGAAACGCGCGCCTTCCCCACACTCGTGTTCTTCAACCCCAGTTCATCCACCAGTTTGCCTGCGGGAATGGCCGTTGGGTTTTTGAAAATGCAGCCTGCGCTCTTGGCCGCCGGTTGCGTCGTCCGGCGTTTTTCCTGCGATTCGTCGAGACGCCGCTCAATCTCCTCCGCCGCTGCGGGCGTTCCCTTGAAGACCGCGGAGACGGCATAGTTCTTTTCGAGGGTCGGGACGTGCCGGTAATGGATCTCCATTTCCGCGGGCGTTTTTTCGTGGGGTTTTCCTTCTTCGTCGAGATAACGGACCCGGACTACGTTCTCAAAAGTCTGCGCGCCCATCGCCCCGGCGTTCATGCGCAACCCGCCGCCGACCGCTCCGGGAATTCCTTCCATCCATTCTAGCCCCCCGAGCCCGGCGCTTTTTCCGGCATACGCGATCTGTTTCAGCTTCGCGCCCACGCCCGCGGTGATTTCGTTCGCGGCTACCTCGACCTTGTCGAACTCTCCGCCGCACGGATGAACCACAACGCCGCGAATTCCTCCATCGCGCACGAGAAGATTCGAGCCGCGGCCCAGCACAAACAGGGGCAAGCTTTCGCTCCGGCAAAATCGGATCAGTTCCGCGAACGCGGCTTCGTTCCGCGGCTCCACCCAGAACCGCGCCGGACCGCCGACCCGCAGAGTTGTGTGTTTCGCCAGCGGCTCGTAGAGCCGCACCTCACCCTCCTCGCCCACGATCCCCTTCAGCCTTTCGGCGATGACGAGATCGGCTGCGAGAGTGGAAAGCTGCTCGTGAATGTTGCCCGCGCCGAGGCTCAGAATCAGATCGCCCGCCGCGATCATGTTTCCGACGTCGCAATGGAGCCGATCGAGCCGCGGTTGATAACTGACATCGCGATGGCCGTGCGCGGCAATCTCATCCGCAATTGTCTGGCCGGTAATTCCGGGCAACGGCTTTTCATTCGCCGGATAAATGTCCGTGACCACTACGCGGTCGGCGTTATCGAAGGCGCGCCCGAATTCGAGTCGCAACGCTTTGGTGCGCGAATACCGGTGCGGCTGGAACATGGTCAGCACGCGTTTGCGCCCGGCCGCGCGCGCGGTCGCCAGCGTCGCCGAAATCTCCGTCGGGTGATGCGCGTAATCGTCCACCAGAAGGAAGCGCTCGCTCTGGTATTTGATCTCGAACCGGCGCCGCGCGTGTTGAAAACGGCCTAACGAAGTGGCGATCTTTTCGAACGAAATCCTCAGTTCGCTGGCCAGGGCGATGACGCCCAGCGCGTTACTGACATTGTGCCGCCCGGGGACATTCAGGACTGCTTCGCCCAACTTTTCGCCATGACGGTAAACACAGAACACGGAGGCGAAATCGCGGAGATCGATATCGGTGCCGCGATAATCCGCGTGCTCCGAGAGCCCGAACGAAATCGGACGCGAATGCTCGCGGCAAATCCGCGCGGCGTGGGGATCGTCGGCACAATAAAAGACGGAGCCACTGGTTTGATCGAGGAGCTGCGAAAAGACTGCTTCGATCGCGGAAAGATCGGCGTAAAAATCGAGGTGCTCTTCCTCGATGTTCAAGATGAGGGAATGCTCGGGTTTGAAGAGCCGAATGGTGCCGTCGCTCTCATCGCCTTCCGCCACGAAATATTCGCCGCGCGGATCCCAATGCGCGTTGGAGCCGAGCAGCGGAATTTCCGCGCCGACATAATGGGACGGGTGCAGGCCACCTTCGCGTAAGACATGCGCGGCCATGGCTGACGTCGTCGTCTTGCCATGCATCCCCGCCACGACGATGCCGCGTTTTCCGGACATGATCGCAGCGAGCGCTTCCGCCCGGCGCACAAGTGGCTGTCCGGCGATGACGGCCGCCGCCCGAATCGGGTTCGTCTCGCGAATCGCTGAGGAATAGATCACCAGCTCCGCATCCTTCGCATCTTCCGCGCGGTGATCAGCTCGAAAACGCAGGCCGAGGCGCTCTAGCCTGTCCACCTCCCACGATTTCACTTTGTCGGAGCCGCTGACATCGTGGCCCAGCTCGAGAAGCAACGCCGCAATCCCGCTCATCCCGCTCCCGGCCACGCCGATGAGATGAATCCGATGACGTTGCCGGGTCAACATCTCCTCGAGATTGAGTTCAGAGGCGAGCGTCATGATTCGATTGCGTATATCTTTCCATCGTTTCGACCACGACGGCAGCTGCGTTTTTCGGCGCCAGATGAGCGGAATTTTCCGCGAGGCGCCGGAGCTGATTGGGATGATCGATCAGCTCCCGAATTTTTTGCGCGAGCAGCTCGGCCGTGAGGTCGGCTTCCTTTAACAGCACGGCCGCGCCGGCGCGAACAAAAATCTCCGCGTTCTTCGTCTGGTGATCCTCGGCGGCGTAAGGATACGGAACCAGGATCGCAGGAAGCGAAAACGCCGCCAGCTCAGCGAGGCTTGCAGCGCCGGAACGCGCGATGGCGAGATCGGCCGCGCTGTAAACTACCTCCATCTCGTGATGGAACGCCGCGACGTGCGCCGGGATTCTTTCGCGCTGATAATTATCGGCCGCGAGCCGCTCGTCGCGAGCGCCGGCGAGATGGATCACCTGGATTTGCGCGCCGTGCAGGGCCGGCAGCGATTTGATCACCGCCTGGTTGATCCCGCTCGCGCCCTGGCTCCCGCCCATGACGAGGAGCGTCGTGAGATCTTCGCGCAAACCGAGCTTCTGCCGCGCCACTTTCTTGTCGATCGGCTGGAGCTCGTGGCGGATCGGCGTCCCCGTGACTTCCGTGCGCGCTCCCGGGAAAAAAGGAGCGCATTCCTTGAACCCAAGGAGAACAGCACGAACCATCCGCGCGGTAACGCGGTTCGCCTTTCCGGGAATCGCGTTCGATTCGTGGATGAACGTCGGCACACCGCGCATTTTCCCGGCCAGCACTGGCGCCGTGGAAGTGAAGCCGCCCATGCCCAGAACGGCGTGCGGTTTGAATTTCCGATAGACACTGCGGCAGACGCGGAGGCTTTCGGAAAAGCGGCCGAGAAAGCCGAAGATCTTTGGAGAAAACGGAGAGGGCAAACCAACCGTGGGCAATTTCTGGGAACGGAATTCCTCGCGGCCCGACAACGCGAGGGTGTCGATCTCTTTCTCGGAAACGAAGAGCATCACTTCATGGCCGCGGGAGCGAAGAACCTCGGCCACCGCCAGCCCCGGAAACAGATGCCCACCGGTTCCACCACATGCAATCACCGTGTTCATATTCTCGGCGTGGTCCGTGCGCGGATGATCGCGCTTTTCTTCTTCGCCGGCTCGAGAACGCCCTGGCGGTAAATGTTTAGCAGCAACCCGATCCCGAAAAGGCACGCGGCCAGGTTCGACCCGCCGTAGCTCACGAAGGGAAGCGGCAAACCCTTGTTCGGCAGCAGCGAGGTCGTCACCCCAATGTTCACCGCCGCCTGCAAGCCGAGCAGCGACACGATCCCGGAACCGAGCAGCAACCCCGCGCGATCCTTTGCATGAAGCGCGATCATCAACCCGCACACGATGATGACGACGAACAAGAACACGACGAGCAAGCTCACCCGCAATCCCAGCTCCTCGCCGATCATGGGAAAAATGAAATCGGTGTGCGCGTAGGGAAGGTAGAGCATCTTTTGCCGGCCGTTGCCGAGGCCGAGGCCCTCCATTCCACCGCTGCCCCACGCGATCAGGGCCTGCATTTGCTGGAGACCGGCATCATCCTTGAATCGCTCCGGGTCCATGAACGCCGCGAGCCGGCCCATCCGTTCCACCATGTGGGTGGCCACGAAAAGGATCCCCCCCAGACCGCACAACGAAAGCAATCCGAGCAGCGCGGGATGGGTTCCCGCGACGAACATCACCACGAACATCGTCGCGCCGATCAGCGCGGTCGTTCCCAGATCGACTTCGGTGACGATCAGGACCAGCGCCGCGCAGACAATCGCGAACGGAATGACAAAGCCCTGCAGCAACCGGGTGCTTTCCTTTTCCCGGCCTGCGAACCAGGCGGCCAGGAAAAAGATGACGGCGACCTTCGCGATCTCGGATGGCTGAAACGTCGCCGGCCCGAGCGAAACCCAGCGGCGCGAACCGTTGATCCGCATGCCGAAATGCGGGACAAAACAAAACGCGAGCGCAATCAGGGCGAGCCCGAACCAAATCCACCAGGTCCGCAGCCAGAAATGATAATCGACGATCGCCGCTACCGCACAAACCAGGAGCCCGACGGCAAGCCAGACCGCCTGGCGTTTCACGAAAAAATACATGTCGCCGTGGCTGTCCTTCGCAAACGCGCTCGTGCTGAAAAGCATGACGATGCCGATGACCAGCATCCCCAGCACAGCCAGGAACAAAAAATAAGCGCTCTTGCGATGCATCTAGGTTCGCGGCGGCGGGGGCACGCGCGGACAAAAAGATTGTTCGACAACAGCGTTCGCCGCGGCGAACTGCTTCGCGTTCTCGTGTAATTTCACTATTCAGATTTCTTCGGTTTGGTTGCCTTGACCGGAATGATCAGCTTCTGGCCGATCTTGAGTTTGTGCGGATCGTCGATCTTGTTGACGGTCAGGAGATCGTCGAACGGCACTTTGAATTTCTTGGCGATGCTCAGCGGCGTGTCGCCCTTGGCCACGACATAGCTTTTCTTGATGTCCGCTTTCGGAC
>JALYIN010000548.1 GCA_030775765.1 Verrucomicrobiota bacterium | reverse complement strand
CCCTTGGCTCTTCCATTCTTTACGGCTCCGCCGATTTCTTCGGCGGGTTAACGGCGCGCCGGGCAAACATAATTGCAACGGTTTTTTGGTCGCAGTTCGTCGGCCTGGTCCTGATGGGGATCGTGCTGCTATTTCTTCCCGCGGCGACGGTTTCATCGCGCGACTGGCTCTGGGGCTTTATCGGTGGTTTGAGCGGCGGCATTTGCGTTGCGCTGTTATATCGCGCCCTTGCGATTGGTGCCATGGCGGTCGTCGCGCCCACCACAGCGGTGATCGCGGCCATGATCCCGGTAGGGTTCGCCTTCGTCATGGGCGAGCGCTTGCGGCCGTTGACGCTCGCCGGCGTCGCGCTGGCGCTCGTTGCGATCGCGCTGGTCAGTCGGCCGGCATCGCCGAGCGGTACCGGTTCGGAGAAAACGAAGACCCGCGGTTTCCCGCCGGGTTTCGGACTGGCCTTGCTCGCGGGCGTGGCCGTGGGAATATTTTTCCTTTCTCTCGCGAGAACGACGAGCGCCGCCGGAATGTGGCCGCTTATGGCCGCACGATTTTCATCGATCACCCTGTTCGGCCTGATCGCTCTTTTCACCAAACGAACGTTGCGAATGAGCAGCACAGCGGCGACGACCGCCACAGCCGGCGGCGCGCTCGATATGGCGGCAAACGCTCTCTACATGATCGCGGCGCGCGTCGGGCCGCTCAGCATCGTCGTTACGCTCGCGTCGTTTTATCCGGCGAGCACCGTCATCCTCGCTCGCTTCGTCCTGGGCGAACGCCTGAGCGCGGTGCAAATTAGCGGGATTCTCTGCGCCCTCGCGGCGGTTGTCGTCATTGTTGCGACGACGCACTAAAGATCAACTGCCGGTGCGGAACTGGTCGTCCTTGTTCTTGAACAGGATGTTGAACGTGGTGAGCGAGCCGTAACAGCGCGTGATATACTGCTGGAGCTCGACCTTGTCCGCATCGGTCAGCTTCTCGCTCGCGTTAATTTTTTGTTCGAGCACGCGGAGATTGTTCCGGATCATCACGATCTTGTGAAAGAACGTTTCCAGCGGCACATCCTTTGGCTGGAGTGACGCGTCCGCCGGTTGGATCAACAGCGTCCCGTTCTGCCAGCGATTCGCCAGGCCTTCAACGACCACATCTCTCTTCTCCAACCCCAGCGCCTCGACGGTCGCGTGCGCGGTCTCGCGGATCAGGCTCGCCAGCGGAATTTGCAGCTCACTCAGGGCCGCCGTCGCCTCCGCCGGTTGAAGATCGCTCGAGGCCGGTGCGATCGTCCGCGGCGCATCGTCAAACGCGATCTGGGCCGTGTGCTCGGTCAGCGAGCGGACCACGCCCACGCCGTACTGCGGATGCCGCACTTTCATCCCGATGTGGAGAGATTCGATATTCACGGTCGGAGAACGTGCGAGATCGGCGGCAAAACCGCAACCGCGATATCGCCCTGGCGCGCTTTTGCATTGTTTCGCCGCCAACGGAACCGCATGCTCCGCGTCGCATGGCCGGAATGAACATCATCTGGTATCCACCGGGTTTCCGCGCCCGCCGCGCCCTGAACTGGATCATTCTCGGCGCGATGTACGCCGCCTTCTATATGCTGCGCTACAACTTCCGCTGGGCGGCCCCTGGGATGGAGAAGGAGTTCGGATTCAACCACGCCAGCATCGCCGGCATTTTGAGCGCGTGGTCCATTGCTTACGGCACAGGCCAGCTCATCAACGGTCTGTTCTGCGATCGCATCGGCGGGCGCGCCTCCATGCTCATCGGGGCGGCCGGCACGATCACGGTCAATTTAATTTTCGGCTTCGCCTCATTCGCCGGCACCTTCAGCACCTTCGCGCTGATATGGCTGATGAATGGCTATTTTCAATCCTTCGGCGCGCCGGGAATGATAAAGATCAATGCGGCGTGGTTCAATCGGAGAGAGCGCGGAACCTTCGCCGGCATCTTTGGTTTGATGATCCAAATGGGGCAGGTCGCGATCGGGGTGCTCGCGCCGATTATCCTGGCGGGCTTTACCATCGGAGTTTTTGTGGTCGGGAAGGACGAATGGCGCTGGTTGTTCCGGCTTCCAGGAATTTTTACCGCGCTGATGGCAGTGCTGGTGGCGTTCATCCCGAAAGAGACGCCGGAGCAGGCGGGTTATCCCGAGGTTATCAAGGACGAGAGCGATGTCGGCGGCGCCCATACGGACGACGTCCGAGTCAGCCTCAAGGAAAGTTTCATCACCATTTTTCGGCATCCGTTGGTTTGGTTCTATGCACTCGCCTACGCCTGCACTGGCGCGGTGCGTCACAGCTCGGACCAGTTCTCCGTGCTCTTCTTCGCCCAATATTTGCATCTCGATGCTTCGGCCAAGCCCAGAGCGCTTACATTGACCCTGGGATACATCGTGCCGCTCATTGCGGTCGCGGGATCGTTCTTATCAGGTGTCGTCTCCGATAAAATTTTTCAAGGGCGCCGCTCGCCAGTCGCGATGGCGCTCTATTTTATGGTCGCCGTCGTCTGCGCGGTCGCGTCCGCTTTGATGTGGTCCGGCCTGATGGCGCCCGGCGCCTCCGGCGTTTTCATAAGTTGCGTCTTTATGATTCTTGTCTCCTTCAGTGTTAACGCCACCCATTCACTCGTCGGCACCGCTGCGCCCATGGACATCGGCGGTCGCAAAATGGCTGGCTTTGCTTCAGGCGTGATCGATTCCTTCCAGTACTACGGCGCGGCGATTGTGCTCCCGATTACCGGATGGCTCATCGATCACTACGGATGGGGAACGTGGTACCCGGTGATGGTTTTGTTCGGTATCATTGGCGGCCTCGCCATGTTGTTTGTTATGCGAAAACAACGGCTGCTAACGGCGGCGGGCGGCTAACCAAAGAGATGAAGCTGCTCGCGCGGCCGCCGGAAGGCAGCGGTGGAGAGTTCCGGCCGGCCGTTGATCCCGAAACGGCGGCAGGCAACTTCAAACATCGCTCGGATTTGCTCGGCGAAAATTCCTTCGCCCTTCGTTCGGGTTCCCCAGCGCGGGTCATTCATCTTTCCGTTCCGAATGTGGCGGATCCGCGAGAGCACCTTCTCTTTCTTCTCGGGAAAGTGCTCGTCGAGCCAATGCTCGAAGAGCGGCGCAATGGCCCAAGGCAATCGCACGATCGTGTACCCGGCGAATTGCGCGCCGGCCTTGGCGCACGCCTCGACGATCTTGGGG
>JALYIN010000547.1 GCA_030775765.1 Verrucomicrobiota bacterium | reverse complement strand
ACGCATGGGGGATGCCGAAAGCGGCGGTGATCGATCACGCCTTTGACTGGGGCGACGACAAGCGGCTCGGGATTCCGCTCCATAGCTCGATCATTTACGAGATGCACGTGAAGGGTTTCACCCGGCTTTGTCCCGACGTGCCGCCGGAATTGCGCGGAACTTACGCGGGGGTCGGAAGCGCAGGCGCGATCAAATACCTCAAAGATCTCGGTATCACCGCAGTGGAATTGCTGCCGGTCCATCAGCACATCGACGACAAAATTTTGGTGGACCGCGGCCTGGTTAATTACTGGGGCTACAACACGATCGGTTTCTTCGCGCCGGAAGCGAAATACTCCAGCAGCGGTGTGATGGGCGAGCAGGTCTCCGAGTTCAAAGGCATGGTGCGCAATCTCCACGCGGCCGGCATCGAGGTGATCCTCGACGTCGTTTACAATCACACTGCGGAAGGAAACCATCTCGGGCCAACTCTGAGTTTTCGCGGCGTGGACAATCCGGCCTTTTACCGGCTCTCTCCGGAGGACCCGCGGCATTACATGGATTTCACCGGGACGGGCAACACGTTCAATCTCCTGCACCCGCGCACGCTCCAGCTCGTCATGGACAGCCTGCGCTATTGGGTGAACGACATGCACGTCGACGGGTTCCGTTTCGATCTCGCCTCGACTCTGGCGCGCGATGAGAAAGGCGTGAACAAGCTCCACGCGTTTTTTGAAATCATTCACCAGGACCCGGTGCTCTCCCAGACCAAGCTGATCGCGGAACCCTGGGACGTCGGCGACGGCGGCTATCAGGTGGGCAATTTCCCCATTCTCTGGGCGGAATGGAACGGGAAGTATCGCGATGAAGTCCGGCGTTTTTGGAAAGGCGACGAAGGCCGGATCGGCGAGATCGCGTACCGGCTGACAGGGAGCCCGGATTTGTACCAGCACAGCGGGCGGCGCCCGTACGCCAGCATCAATTTCATCACTGCGCACGACGGCTTCACGCTGAACGATCTCGTCAGCTACAACGACAAGCACAACGAAGCCAACGGCGAGGAGAACCGCGACGGCGACAACAACAACAACTCGTGGAACTGCGGCGTCGAAGGGCCGACCGACGATCCGGAAATCAACGCGCTGCGGGCGCGGCAGCGGCGGAATTTTCTGACAACGCTCTTTCTTTCCCAAGGCGTGCCGATGCTGCTGGCCGGCGACGAATGGGCGCGGACGCAGAACGGCAACAACAACACTTATTGCCAGGACAACGAAGTGAACTGGCTTTCCTGGGAGCACAGCGACGAGCAGAAAGAGTTACTCGCGTTCACGAAGAAGCTTATCCAACTGCGGCGCGATCATCCGGTCTTCCGCCGGCCGAAATTTTTCCAGGGCCGCCGGATTCGGGGGACGGACATTCGCGACGTGATGTGGTTCAATCCCGGCGGCAACGAGATGACCGACGAGGAATGGTCGTCGCCGTTCGTGCGCGCGATCGAAGTACTCCTGAGCGGCGACACGATCGACGTCCTGAGTTTCGAGGGCGAGCCGATCCGCGATGAGACTTTCCTCTTCCTGATCAATGCCCATTTTGAGCCGCTCCCGTTTGTTCTGCCGGGCGAGGAACATCTCGAGTGGCTGCTCCTGCTCGATACCGCGGAGAAACATGGATTCCTGCCGGAGCCGCAGAAGTTTGCGTCCGGCGACGACGTGGAAGTGTTCGGCCGCGGAATGAAATTGTTGAAACTGGCGACGGGCGGGCAGGCGCGGGCGCGTCACGAATCGTGGAAGAAGCGCCAGGTGCAGTTGCCGCGCGATGTCATGCCGGGCACTGCGAAGCCGCCGCCCCTTCCGGAAACCGACACAGAAGAAAACGCGGAGACGAAGTGATCCGCGCCGCGATTTTCGATCTCGACGGGACGCTCGTGGATTCCAACGAGCTCCACGTTCTGGCGTGGCACGACACGTTTCGGCATTTCGACAAGGACATCCCGCTGGAGCGGCTCCGGGAACAAATCGGGAAAGGCAGCGATCAATATCTGCCGGTGTTTCTGGACGAGCGCGAGATGCGCGAGTTCGGAAAGCAGGCCGATGAATATCGCGGCGAGATCTTCAAGAAGAAGTATCTCCCACATGTCCGGCCGTTCCCGAAAGTGCGTGAGCTTTTCGAGCGTTTGCGCGGCGACGGCAAGAAAATCGCGCTCGCCTCCTCGGGCAAGGAAGACGAAGTGCGTCATTACGAAAAGCTGCTCGGCATCAAAGGCCTCATCGACTCGATGACGACGGCGGACCAGGTCGTCCATTCGAAACCAAAGGCGGATGTGTTCATCGCGGCGCTGCGGACGCTCGGCTCCGTGCCCCCGGACGAAGCGATCGCGATTGGCGACACGCCCTACGATGTCTCGGCGGCGAAAAAGATCGAGTTGCCGGTCATCGGAGTTCTTCGTGGCGGTTTTTCCGAGCAGGCGTTGCGCGATGAAGGCGCGGTCGCGATTTTTCGCGATCCGGCGGATTTGCTGGAACGCTATTACCAATCGCCCCTGGCGGGATAGAGCGGCGTGTCATCC
>JALYIN010000546.1 GCA_030775765.1 Verrucomicrobiota bacterium | reverse complement strand
TGGTCGTACCGGAGATCCCCTGTTGGCGGGAGACGAAGTGACGACCGGAACTTACGAGCTCGTCTTTCATGTCGGCGAGTATTTTAACGAGCGGCGTTTTCTCGACCGCGTCCCTGTCCGTTTCATTATCTCCGATGCCGCGACGAAGTATCACGTCCCGTTGCTCGTTTCTCCATGGGCTTACAGCACCTATCGCGGAAGCTGAATGACTGGAACTGATCCTGCAGTTACGCCGCCCGCCGGTCTCGTCGATCTCGCAGCTGAGCGCGTCGGCGGTGTCGCGCTTCTCGCGAACGACGAATTTTTCGCGGAGAAGGAAAACCTCCTGAAGCCTGGCCGCGGCATTTTCATCCCCGACAAGTATACCGACCGCGGCAAATGGATGGACGGCTGGGAGTCGCGGCGCCGCCGCACCCCCGGACATGATTGGTGCGTCGTCCAGTTGGGACTGCGCGGCATCATCAAGCGGGTCGACATCGATACGAATCACTTCCTCGGGAATCATCCGCCTTTCGCCTCGCTCGATGCGCTTGACCTAACGAATGGTTTCCCGAGCACCGCCGCCTCCATCGAAGAACTCGCCTGGACGCCGATCCTGGAAAAGTCTCCCCTGGATCCCGGCTCGCAAAATTTATTTACGCTCATGAGCGACCGGACCTGGTCGCATGTCCGGTTGAATATCTTCCCCGATGGCGGCGTGGCCCGTTTTCGCGTCTACGGAATTGTCGTTCCCGATTTGAGCAAGCTGAAAGCGGGAGAGCTAGTCGATCTGGCCGCGATCGAAAATGGGGGAGTGCCGCTGGCTTGCAGTGATATGTTTTTCAGTTCGATGAATAACCTGATCATGCCGGGTCGTTCCGAGAACATGGGGGACGGCTGGGAAACAAAACGCCGGCGCGGGCCCGGCTACGATTGGATCATCCTGCAGCTCGGATTGCCGGGCGCGATTCGAAAGATCGAAGTCGACACCAACCACTTTAAGGGAAATTACCCCGACACGTGCTCGATCGAAGGATGCAGAGCACCGGGTGCTTCGACGGACGAGCTTTCGAGTTCGGCAACGCGCTGGAGGGAAATTCTTCCGATGACTAAGCTGCAGGCGCACACGCGACATTTCTTCGAGCGGGAACTCTCGCCGATAGGCGATTGCACGCACGTCCGGTTGAACATTTATCCCGACGGCGGCGTAAGCCGGTTGCGCTTGTGGGGAATGGCGGGGAAATGACGAAGCACGAATGACGAAGGAATGTCGAAACCCGAATGACGAAACGACGCGCTTATTGGAGCGTCGCCCTTCGGACTTAATTCGTCCTTCGTCATTCGAGTTTCGTCATTCTCATCATGCGTGATTTCGATTTGCTCGTGCGCAACGAGCAGGACATCGGAATCAGTGAAGGCAAGATCGTCGCAATCGCGCCGAACCTCGCCGGCTCGGCCAATTCAGAAATCGATGCGAGTGATCTTGCGGTTTTTCCGGGAGTGATCGATGCGCACGTTCATTTCAACGAGCCGGGTCGAACCGACTGGGAAGGTTTCGCGACCGGATCGCGAGCGGCGGCGGCCGGCGGGACCACGACCGTCTTCGACATGCCGCTCAATGCGCATCCGCCCACGATCAATCGTGAGGGCTTCGAGCTGAAACGCGCCGCGGCCGAAGCGAGCTCGCTCGTGGACTTTGGCCTCTGGGGCGGCCTCGTCCCCGGCAATCTCCCGGACTTGGAAGCGCTACGCGACTGCGGCGTCGTCGGATTGAAGGCGTTCATGTGCAACAGTGGCATTGGCGATTTTGCCTCGGTGGATACGGCGACTTTGTGCGCCGGAATGAAACGGGCGGCGCAGCTCGATCTGCTCGTCGCGGTCCACGCTGAGTCGGAAGAGATGACGGCTGCGTTGACTGGGACCGCGCGCGCTGCTGGCAAGAAGGGTGTCCGAGAGTTTCTCGATTCGCGACCCATCGCCGCCGAACTCGAAGCGATCCGTGTCGCCATCGATCTCGCCACGGAGACCGGCTGCCGGTTGCATATCGTGCACGTGAGTTGCGGGAGAGGCGTCGCGCTTGTGGCCGAAGCGCGAGCGCGAGGCATCGACGTGACGTGCGAAACTTGCCCGCACTATCTGGTGCTGACGGAACAGGACATGGAGCAGCTCGGCGCGGTCGCAAAATGCGCGCCACCCCTGCGGCCGAGCGACGCTCAACGCCAGCTTCACGAGCGGCTGAGCGATATCACCACCGTCGGCTCCGATCATTCGCCTGCACCGCCGGAAATGAAGGAGCGCGATAATTTTTTCGAGGTCTGGGGCGGCATCTCCGGTTGTCAGCATCTCCTGCCGTTGCTGGTCAATGCGGAGGTTTCCCGATCTGAGATTGTTCGCCTAACGAGCGGAGACGTGGCCTCGCGCTTTCGCATTTCCACGAAAGGATCCCTCGCGGTCGGGAAGGATGCGGACTTCACGCTCGTCGATCTCAAAACTGAGGAAGTCGTTAGGCTAGACTCCCTGCATTACCGTCACAAACAGAGTCCGTACTCCGGTCGCACTCTGCGGTGTCGCGTGCGGCGGACATTTTTGCGCGGACAAATGATTGTCGAGAATGGTAAGTTCGCGGATCGGCCAATCGGCAGGTTTGTTCGGCCGGATTTATCCTGATACCAAAGACCAGCCTTCAATCTGACGAGATCGAGAAGATCAGCGCGGCGCTGAGCGACGCGAACAAGACGTTCATGCGCCATTACCCGGGCGAATCGAACCGGCGCCAGGCAGTGCACACCGTTTATGGCGGCGCGCATTTGTTCAAGGCGGATTCAGCGCCAAAACTCGGCGCGGTCGCCTTGCGCTCACTCCAGGAATACGCGCCCGAGGCGAAGACTCTGGCGGCGGCCCTCGGCACCGGCGGGAATGAAGCGCTGGCGCAGAAGGTTTATGACCGCGTCGTGGAAAAACTTCGGCGGGAACCGATCGAAGATTTCCGGCTCGATTTTGAAGACGGCTACGGCAACCGCGCCGATGCGGAGGAGGATGGTCATGCCGCGTCCAGCGCCGCCGAAGTGGCGCGGGGCTTGAAGGAGAACTCGCTTCCTCCTTTCATCGGCATTCGCATCAAACCGCTCAGTGAAGATTTGCGCGTCCGCAGTGTCCGCACGCTCGATATCTTTATCACCGCGCTGCTCGCGGAGACGGGCGGGAAGCTTCCGGACAATTTCGTGATCACCGTGCCGAAAGTGCAACTGCCGGAACAGGTCGCGGCCGCCGTCCGCTTCTTCGAATTGCTCGAGCAACGGAATGGGCTGGCGGATGGCGCGCTGAAGATCGAGCCGATGATCGAAACGCCACAGGCCATCATCAATCAGCGCGGCGAGATCGCGCTCGGTTCGCTGGTCGATGCCGCGAACGGGCGCTGCCGGAGCGTGCACTTCGGCGTTTACGATTACACCGCTTCTACCGGGATCACAGCTGCGTATCAAACCATGGGTCACCCGACGTGCGATTTCGCGCGACAAGTGATGCTGGTTTCGCTGGCTGGCACCGGCATTCATCTTTCCGACGGCGCCACCAATATTCTGCCGGCCGGTCCGCATCGCTCGAGTGAAGGCAAATCGTTGACCGACGAACAGGGGCGCCAGAATCGCGAGAGCGTTCACGCCGCGTGGCGTCTCGGCTTTAACGACAACATGCATTCGCTCCGCAACGGATTTTACCAGGGCTGGGACCTGCATCCGGCGCAGTTCGTCACCCGTTATGCCGCCGTCTACACCTTCTTCCTCGATGGCCTAACGAGCGCTTCCGGCCGGCTCAAAGCGTTTGTCGAGAAAGCCGCGCTCGCCTCGCTCTTCGGCGATGTCTTCGACGACGCCGCGACCGGTCAGGGCCTGCTCAACTT
>JALYIN010000545.1 GCA_030775765.1 Verrucomicrobiota bacterium | reverse complement strand
GCCTTGATCAGGCGCTCAAGAAATTCATACATGTGCTCGCCGCGCAGCGTGACCTTCGCGCCGATCGCCTGCTCCTTGCGCAACTTAAAGTTTGCGATGCTTTTCTTCGCCCGCGTTTCCGAAGGCTTCTGGCCGCTGATCAGCGCCAGCTCCGCCTTGGCATCTTCCAGCGCCTGCTTCACGTCGGACTGAGAGCCAACCGAGGTGTTGATGACGACCTTCTCCACCTTCGGGACCTGGTGCGGGTTCTTGTAGCCGTGCGCCTTTTGCAAGGCCGGCACGACCCGCTCTTTATAATGATCGAAAAATTCGTTCTTCACTGCCTATTCCTCTTTCGCTTCCTTGGCCTTGCTCTTCGGCGCCTTTTCTTTCGTCGCTTTTTTCTTGGAACCTTTACCCTTGTGGGCTGCACGTTCCCCGCGCTCGAGCACCCGCACGTTCGAGATGTGGATCGGGCCTTCGCGTTCCGCGATCTTGCCCTGCGGATTGTCCTGCGACTTCTTCAAATGCTTCTTGATCATCCGCACGCCTTCGATCAGCACGCGCTGTTTGCGCGCAATCACTTCAAGCACCTTCCCCGAAGAACCGGTAAAGTTCCCCGCGATTACCTCGACGTTGTCGCCTTTTCGGACGTGCAGCTTGATTCGGTTCATAAAACTTCCGGAGCGAGCGAGACGATCTTCATGAAATTCCGCTCCCGTAGCTCCCTCGCCACGGGTCCGAAAATTCGGGTTCCGCGCGGGTTCAAATCTTTATCGATCACGACGATCGCGTTGTTGTCGAAGCGGAGGACCGAGCCATCGCTGCGTTTGATCGGCTGGCGCGTCCGCACCACGACCGCGCGAATCACTTCACCTTTCTTCACCGTGCCGGTGGCGCTCGCTTCCTTGACGTTCGCCACAATCACATCACCAATGCCGGCCGACATCGCGTTGCCCTTGCCGATAACGCCAATCATTGTGGCCATGCGGGCGCCGCTGTTGTCCGCCACATCGAGTCTGGATCGCAGGTAAACCATAAAATTCTCCCCTACTTCTGGACGACCTCCACCAGCCGCCAGCGCTTGAGCTTGCTCATCGGCCGCGTTTCCATGATCCGCACCGTGTCGCCCGCCTTCGCCTTGTTCTCCTCGTCGTGCGCGTAAAATTTCTTCATCTGCTTCACGATCTTGCCGAACTTCGCATGCGGCACCCGCGTCACCGTCCGCACCACGATCGTCTTGTTCATCCCGCTCGACATCACCTCGCCCGTGCGGGTCTTGCGCGCTCCGCGCACCGATGCGCTCCCGCTGGGTTTCGCTTCCTGGGTTTCTTCGGCCATAAAATTATTTCTTCTCCTTAGCGGCTTCGGTCTTCGCGACGCGCTGCGAGAGCACGGTCTCGATCTTTGCCACGTCCCGCCGCAGCAACCGCAACCGGCTTGGCTGCTCCAGCTGTCCGCTCTGCTGTTGCAGCCGGAGATGCAGACTTTCCTGGCGCATATCGCGCTTTTTCGTCTGCAGCTCGTCGCTGCTCATTTCCGCTATCTCTTTGAATTTCATAAACTCGTTAGGCCGCAGCCACGTGGTGCCGCGTCAAGAACTTCGTCCGCACCGGCAACTTGTCCGCGGCCAGGCGCAGCGATTCCCGCGCGACCGATTCCGGCACGCCGTCCAATTCAAACAAAATATTTCCCGGCCGCACTGTCGCCACCCATTTTTCCGGCTGGCCTTTGCCTTTACCCATTCGCGTTTCCGGCGGACGCGCGGTCACGGATTTGTCTGGGAAAATGCGGATCCACAGCTTGCCTTTACGCTTCATGCTGCGCGTCAGCGCGACACGCGCCGCTTCGATTTGCGTGTTCGTGATCCAGGCGCGCTCGAGCGTCTGGAGTCCGAACTCGCCGAAGTCGATCCGCAGGTTGCGCGAAGCCGTCCCCTTGCGGCTTCCCCGCTGGGTTTTCCGGTACTTCACGCGTTTTGGCATTAAGGCCATGGCAATATTTCCTTGGTAAAATTTCTATGCTTCGACCGATTCAGGGGGCGGCGGCAACGAAGCCTGCGCTTCCGGGGCCGGGGCTTCTTCCTTCTTACACAGCCAGCATTTCACACCGATCTTCCCGTAAACCGTGTTCGCTTCGGCAAAGCCGTAATCGATCGGCGTCCGCAATGTATGCAGCGGCACCTTGCCCTCACGGTACCATTCCGAACGCGAGATCTCCGCGCCGTTCAACCGGCCCGAGCTCCGCAACCGGATTCCCTGCGCTCCAAAATCCATCGCCACCTGAACCGCCTTCTTCATGGCGCGGCGATAAGCGATTCGGCGCTCGATCTGCAACGCGACGTTCTCCGCCACCAACTGCGCATCCAGCTCCGGCGTCTTGATCTCCTGAATGTCGATCTTGATCTGCTTCCCCTGCGCCATCTTCGAGATTTCCTCGGTCATCTTCTCGATCTCGGCGCCCTTGCGGCCGATCACGATGCCGGGCCGCGCCGTGTAAATCGTGACCCGGATGCTGTTCCAGGCGCGCTCGATTACGATCTTCGAGACGGCGGCAAACTGAAGCTTCTTCTTCACGTAACTGCGAATCTCGAGATCGCTGTGAAGGAATGCAGGCAGTTCCTGGGGCGAGGCGTACCACTTCGAACGCCAGTCGCGGTTCACCCCGAGACGAAAACCAATCGGATTAACTTTCTGTCCCATAAATTATTCTTTCGCCTCTGGCTTCGCGGGTTCAGGAACCTTTTCCTTCGGGCTCTTCGTCGTCTTTGCGTGCCCCTTTTTCTTCGACGCTCCCGCCTTCTTTCCGCCCTTTTTCTTGTCGCGGGTTTTGATCTCGATCTCGTCCGTCAAAATAATCCGGATATGGGCGCTCCGCTTCAGGATCTGGCTGCCGCTGCCGCGCGCGCGCGTCATCAGCCGCTTCATCGTCGGGCCTTCGCCCACGGTCGCTTCCTTCACCACCAGGCCGTCTACGCGCAGGTTGGCATTGTTCTCCGCATTCGCCACCGCGCTCTTCAGCGTCTTCGCGATCAAATGCGCCGCCTTCTTTGGACTGAATGCGACCAGGTCGAGCGCGGCCGAAACCGGCAGGCCCTGAATGGCGCGAGTGACTTCGCGCACCTTGAAGGGCGAAATCTTCGCGTACCGATATGTCGATCTAACTTGCATTTATTTTAAACTCACATTCTTGCGAGCGTCCGCCTGGAGGCGATCGCCCACCTTTATCTTCTCTTTTTCAGAATCCATTTTTTGAATCACCGCTCCGCAAATCCGCTGGCGGACGTCCACCACTCGCAGCGACGCTATCAATTTATCGCCCCGCAAAACCCGCATCGGCATCCCCATCTTCACGCCCTGCTTCTCGCCGATATTGCCGACCACCAGCGACCATTCGTCCTTCACGCTGATCACCCTGCCGTCCATCAACTTCGCCGTTTCCGCCGGCGGGTTGTCCGCCTTCGCGATCAACTCGTTCAGGCTGCGCAACTGCGTCTCCAGGTCCATCCGCGCCTGCGCGTCGCCTCCCGTGGAGGTCTTCAGCAGGTGCAGGATCGTTTCGCTCAACCGCAAACTTTGGTCGCGATACTGTTCACGTTCCTTCTGCAACAATTGCAGATCGGAGACCGCGCTCAGCAGCCTCTGCTCGAGCTTCGCCCGGTCCTTGTCGGCTGATTCCAGTCCGAGCGCTTCCATTCGCAACTGGAGACCAGAAGACTTCCGGCGAAAAACTTCGGCCTGCAGGTTCGACTCCGCCAGGCTATCCGTCAACGTCCGGATCGATTCCCGCGCGAGCGAAAGCTCCCTCCGCAGCGCCTCGTTTTGCGAGAGCAACTCCGCGGCGGTCACCTTCGTGTCCGCGTTTTCAATCTTGGATTCTGTCAAAGAACTATTCCCTTGCGCTGCCAGCTCCACGGCCGAGCAGACGCTTCCTACAAACAAGATCACCGATCCGCGACTTAGGACGGCTGCCTTCAGCAATCGAAAATCGAAAATCGCCGATCCGAAAATCACATCACTTCGTCACCTTCGCGGTGTGCGAACCGTGCTTCTTAAAGATTCGGGTGGGCGAAAACTCACCGAGCTTGTGGCCCACCATGTTCTCCGTCACGAACACGGAGATAAAAGTCTTGCCGTTGTGGACCATGAAAGTGTGGCCGACGAAATCGGGCGTCACCATCGAGCGCCGCGCCCAGGTCTTCACCGGCTTCTTCACCCCCGAGGCATTCATCTTGTCGATCTTCTCGAGGAGATGCGCGGGAACGAACGGTCCTTTTTTCAATGATCTGGCCATAACAAAAAATTATTTCTTCCGGCGATCCTGCATAATGAAGCGATCGCTCGGCTTGTGTTTCGAGCGGGTCTTGAATCCCTTCGCAAGCTGGCCCCACGGGCTGACCGGGTGATGCCGTCCGCCGCCGCCCTTCGATTTGCCCTGGCCGCCGCCCATCGGGTGATCAATCGGGTTCATGGCCATGCCGCGGACATGCGAACGCCGACCCTGCCAGCGTGTCCGTCCAGCCTTTCCGCTGGAAACGTTCATGTGATCAACGTTGCCCACCTGTCCGATCGTTGCGAAACAACTGTCGTGAATGCGGCGAATCTCGCCGGAAGGCAATTTCACCAGCGCATAACCAGCTTCGCGGTTACTCAACGTCGCCTGCTGACCCGCGCTGCGCGCGATCTGCCCGCCGCGACCTGGCGCGATCTCGATATTGTGAATGTTAGCGCCGAGCGGAATCATGCTGAGCGGCAATGAGTTTCCCGGGTCGGGCGGTGCTTCGTTTCCGGACATCACTTTCGCACCGACGCCTAGCCCATCCGGCGCGAGGATGTAGCTCATCTCGCCGTCCGTGTACTTAATAAGAGCGATGCGCGCGGAACGGTTCGGATCGTACTCGATTGCCGTCACCTCAGCTGCGATGCCGTGCTTCCGGCGTTTGAAGTCGACCTTGCGGTATTTCTGCTTATGGCCACCACCGATGTGGCGTGAGGTCAGCCGCCCGTTATTGTTGCGGCCGCCGCTCCGCTTTTTGACCTCGGTCAGGCTCTTATGCGGCTTGTTCGCGCTCGTGATCTCGGTGAAAGCCGGGAGCGACTTGAAACGAAGCGCGGGCGTAAGTGGACGAAAAGTTTTGAGTGCCATAAGGATTTACACGAGATCGATCTTCTCGCCCTCCTTCAAAGTCACGATCGCCTTTTTCCAATGCGGCTTGCGGCCGAAATCAGCGCGGCGTTCGCGCTTCTTCTTGCCGGCGTAATTGCAGGTATTCACGGCAATGACCGTCTTGCCAAACAAGCGCTGGATCGCTTGCTTGATCTGAATCTTGTTGGCGCGCGGCGAGACGCGAAACACATACTTGTTCAGCTTCTCGCTCAGCAATGACGCCTTCTCCGTCAGCTGGACTGTCTGGATGAGATCGTAGGGTTCGTTCATTCGCGATTCATCCTTTCCGCCAGGTGTTCCAACGCCGCCGGCGTTATCAAAATTTTATCGAACGCGAGCAGCTGCTCGGTGTTCACGTTCGCAGCCGTCGCGAGCAAAACCGGCTTCACATTCCGGGCCGACCGATAGGTGTTCTCATCGAACGAATCGGAGAGCACCAAAACCTTCCGCGCGTCGGTCTGCTTCTTCACGAGCGCGACAAACGTCTTCGTTTTCGGCTCCGTGACCGCGAACTTGTCCAGCGTGAGCACGTCGCCCGCTTTGATTCGCTCGCTCAGCGCCTTTTGAAACGCCAGTCGACGCAAGGTCTTCGAAGTCTTCTTCGAGTAATCCCGCGGGTGCGGTCCGAACACGACGCCGCCTCCGCGCCAGACCGGCGATGATTTATAGCCGGCCCGCGCGCGACCTGTTCCTTTTTGCTTCCAAGGTTTGGCGCCGGAAAGATTCACGGTAGCTTTCGTCTTCGTACTCGCCGTACCAGAACGGCGCGCCGCTCGCATCGCCACGACCACATCGTGAAGCGCCTGCGTTCCGCGCCCCGTCTCGATCAATTCGATCTTGGCTTCCTTCGCCGCCGCTGCTGTTAAAACCTTGGCGCTCATTATTTCTTCGCGCCTTCCGCCGCTGGCTTCTTGATGGCAGGACGAACAACGACATAGCTGCCGTTCGCTCCCGGTACTGCGCCGCTGATCAAAATCACTTTCTCGTCCTCGCGCACCTGCATCACTTGCAGGTTCTGCACGGTCACGCGCTCGTCGCCCATGTGACCCGGCATGCCCATGTTCTTCCAGATGCGGCCCGGCGTGGAACGATTGCCGACCGCGCCGTTGCGCCGATGCGTCTTCGATCCGTGTGCCGCGCCTTGTCCCTGAAAGTTGTGCTTCTTCATCACGCCCTGGAAACCTTTTCCCTTCGACTTGCCGATGACATCCACCCAATCGCCTGGCTGGAATTGCGTGACGCTCAGGTTGATCTCGCCTTCCGGCGCATCCGCCTTCAAACGAAACTCCCTCATCAGTTTCGTCGGCTCCGAACCAGCCGCCTTGAATTCGCCCAGCCGTGCCTTGGTTACCCGCGATTCTTTCTGGGCGCCGAAGCCAACCTTGATCGCGGAATATCCGTCGTTCTCCACCGTCACTCGGCGTAACAGAACGTTATCGCCCGCCGCGATCACAGTCACAGGACGCATCCGACCGTTCGCGTCGTAAACGCTGGTCATGCCGATTTTTTGTCCTAGTAAACCGATGCTCATGATCGTGGGCTTGCAAACTTGTTAAAATAAACCGCGCTAAATCTTGATGGTGATGTCCACGCCCGCCGGCAGGTTCAGTTTCTTCAGCTCATCGACCGTCTTGGCGGTTGGCTCGATGATGTCGAGCAGGCGTTTGTGGGTGCGAATTTCAAATTGGTCCATCGACTTTTTGTCGACGTGCGGGGAACGGTTCACCGTGAATTTCTCGATCAACGTCGGGAGCGGGATCGGTCCCGCCACCCGGGCACCGGTGCGCTTGGCCGTCTCTACGATGTCGATCGCCGATTGATCGAGCATGCGATGATCAAATGCCTTTAGACGGATGCGAATGCGTTGTCCGTTCGTCATTTCGTCTCCTTCTGGTCGAGAATGGCCGCGACCAGTTGTTGCGGCACCTGTTCAAAGTGTGATGGCTCCATCGAGTAACTCGAGCGGCCCTTCGACAGCGAACGGATCGCGGTGGCATAACCGAACATTTCCGCGAGCGGCACTTCGGCCTGAACCATGGTCAGATTTCCCTTCACTTCGATGCTGCCGATCTTTCCGCGGCGGCGATTCAAGTCGCCCATGATGTCGCCCTGATATTCTTCCGGAGTCGCGTTCTCGACTTTCATGATCGGCTCGAGCAGGATCGGCTTCGCTTTTTTGAACGCGTCTTTCACTGCAAAAATTGCCGCCAGCTTGAACGCCATTTCATTCGAATCGACGTCGTGATACGAGCCGTCGACGATATCCACGTTCGCGTCGATCACTTCGTAGCCGCCGACCACTCCGTTAAGCATCGCCTCTTCGATCCCCTTCTTGCAGGCCGGGATGTATTCCTTCGGGATGTTTCCTCCCACCACCTTGTTCTCAATGGTGATGCCTTTGCCCCGCTCGTTCGGCTGCACCTTGACGATCACGTGGCCATACTGACCGCGGCCGCCTGATTGTTTGATGAGCTTGCCCTCGCCGTCCGATGGCGCGGTGATGGTCTCGCGATAGGCGATTTGCGGCTTGCCCGCGTTCGCGTCCACTTTGAATTCGCGGAGCATGCGGTCGCGGATGATCTCCAGGTGAAGCTCGCCCATTCCGGCGATGATCGTCTGGCCGGTGTCTTCATGCGTGAAGACTTTGAAGGTCGGATCTTCTTCGGAGAGCCGCTGAAGCGCGACGCCCATTTTCTCCTGGTCCTGCTTCGTCTTCGGCTCGATCGCCATCGAGATAACCGGATCAGGAAATGAGGGCGGCTCGAGCAGGATCGGAAAATCCTCGTCGCAAAGCGTGTCACCCGTCGTGATGTTCTTGATACCGACAATCGCCGCGATGTCGCCGGAGAAGCAGGTATCGATGTCCTCGCGCTTGTCGGCTTGAATCTGGATTAAGCGGCTGATGCGCTCGCGTTTGTTCGTGCGGGGATTGTAAACGTTGTCGCCCTTGCTAAGTGAGCCGGAGTAAACCCGGAAGAAAACCAGTTTCCCAACGAACGGGTCGCTCCAGAGTTTGAAAGCGAGGGAGCAAAACTTCCCGTTGTCATCAGTCGGCGCTTCCATCTTCTCGTGGGAGTCGGGGTCCATTCCCAATGCCGGCGGAATGTCGAGCGGGCCGGGAAGATAATCGACGACCGCGTCGACGAGATACTGCACGCCTTTATTCTTGAAGGCGGAGCCTCCCACCACTGGCACAAATTTGTTCGCGATCGTCTGCCGCCGAATGCCTGCTTTCAGCATTTGCGGCGTGACCGGCTTTTCCTCTAAAACCGCTTCCGCTATCTCGTCATCAATATTCGAGATGGCCTCCACCAGGTCGTCATAGGCCTTGTCGACTAGCGCCTTGCTCTCCTCTGGAACATCGCGCACTTCGTAAATCGAGCCCATCGAATCGTCGTCGAGATAAAAAATCGCCTTACGATTGACGACGTCGAGCTGGCCCTTGAGATAATCTTCCTTGCCCAGCGGAATGAGGATCGGCCAGGCGTTCGCGCCAAGCTTTTTCCGCATCGAATCAATCGAAGCATCGAAGTCTGCGCCGACGCGGTCCATCTTATTAATGAAGGCGATCCGCGGAACGAGATACTTGTTGGCCTGACGCCAGACGGTTTCCGATTGCGGCTGCACGCCGGCGACCGCATCGAACACGGCGATCGCGCCGTCGAGCACGCGGAGCGAACGTTCAACCTCAGCCGTGAAATCGACGTGGCCGGGAGTGTCGATGATGTTCACCCGCATCTTGATGCCTTCGTAAATCTTGTAGACGTCGGGCTCGGGCTTCTGCATCCAGGCGCAGGTCGTAGCGGCGGAAGTGATGGTGATACCGCGCTCGCGTTCCTGCTCCATCCAGTCGGTCACAGTGGTGCCTTCGTGCACCTCACCGATTTTGTGAATCATGCCTGTGTAAAAAAGAATGCGCTCCGTCAGCGTCGTCTTGCCCGCGTCGATGTGTGCGGC
>JALYIN010000544.1 GCA_030775765.1 Verrucomicrobiota bacterium | reverse complement strand
GTTTACAGCCGTGAAGCCTTGCTCGAGCAATGCGACGGCGATGAGGAATTGATGGCAAAACTCATTTCGCGCTTCCATGAAAACACTCCGCGAATCCTCGAAACAATCCGTAAGTCGATCGCCCAGGCGGATGCGTCTGCGCTCGCTCAGGCTGCGCATAAGTTATTGAGTTCTTTAGGCGCTTTCGGTGCACAACGCGCTCGGGCTCTCGCGGCGCATCTCGAGGAACAGGGTCAACTCCATGATCTGGATGGAGCCAGGGAAAGATATGGAGAACTTGAACAAGAAATTGATAAAATTTACGCTGCCCTCGCTGGTTTCGCCCTCGCCATCGTCTAACCACCTCGAGTCGCCCGCCGCGGCCGGGTCAAAGACAACGGTTCTGGTCGCGGAAGATGATCTAGTCTCCCGCGAGCTCATTTCCACCCGGCTGGCAAAGTGGGGCTACAACGTCGTTGTTACCAAAGATGGCATCGAGGCCATAACCATATTGCGCGGCCCCAGTCCACCATCCCTGGCGATTCTGGATTGGATGATGCCGGGCATGGATGGACTCGAAATCTGCCGGCGCGTCCGAGAGGCGGCGAAAGTGGTTTACATTATTCTTCTCACGGCGCGAGGCGGAAAAGAAAACGTTATCGAAGGCTTGCGCGCCGGTGCTGACGACTATCTCATCAAGCCGTTCGACAAAGATGAATTGCACGCCCGCATTTTCGTCGGTTTACGGGTGATGAAGTTGCAGGAGACTCTGGGCGACCGGATCAACCAATTGGAAGCGGCCGCGTCGGAAATCAAATCGCTCAAATTGCAGCTGCCGCTTTGATTGCTAGTGCTTCAAACCGTGATTTCAGTCGCTGGAAATCGCAGCACGCGTAGACTCTATCTTAAGGATTTGCGGGACAATGACCTCTGGGTGACGGGAGACGTGCTTGATGCGAAAAGAGCTATGAAAGGCTTCCTGAGAAGTAGACTGCGTCCTTTTAAGATTGGCTAGATTTGAGGGTACATGGAGGAAGCACAGAACGGGCAGTACGCCTTTCCGTCAACCGCATCGTGTCGCCAAGCCTAAGAGCGGATAGGCTATAAGCGCCCAACCATAGTGGTCATACGCTCGTTTTTCTGGCTGACACGCGTAGCGCGGGCCGTTTGCAACGCCATTGCTATTTTGTTGCAAGTGCGTGCCTGCCCGTAAGCGCTTGGGCGCAGCCAGGAGCGACGATTCGGAGTATTTCTGGCCTCTCAAAAGCCCGTTGCAACGCTGCGTCGGAGGGAATTCTAAAATCCATTAAAGCGTTGCGAAGATCTACTGCTGCGATTTGAGTCCGCCCGTTTCTTTGCGCTTGATAGCGGGCTTCCTCAATCGTGTCGGACACTGCAGGAAGTGACATTTTGCACGTGAGCGCATAGCCCACGACAAGACGAATGAAGTTCGCACAAGGCGCGGGGCCCGCGACATTCCATCTGCGCTCAGACGCATTCCATCTGGCAGCCAGTAATTTGGCGGCGACTGCTTCCAAATCCTCTCTTGTGGGGGAACCGGGTAATTTCGTATATCTTTTTACGCGGTGCTCGAGCTGTTCACTGGTCCAGCCGGTGTGTTTCTCGACCCGAGCCTTGAGTTTCGCGAACTGGTCCGTGCAGATCAGCGCGACGGGGACCCGCTGATTGACCAGCGCCGTGTTTACCCAATCGACCAATTCTGGACTGGAATGACTTCGCTGATGCTGAGGGAAAAGGTAATGCGCTTCGTCGATCACAAGCATGAGGCGAGTCTTGCGAAAAAAGCCTTCCACTTTCACTTGCAGGTCGGTTGCTTTGCGTTTCGACGCCGCCAGACCGATGGCGGTGGCCAGTTTCTGAAAGAAACCAGTCTTGTGGGTGATCCCGCTGAGGCTTACGCAGCGAACCTCCCCTTGATGTGCGGCGCACCATGCCTCAACAGCAGTCGTTTTGCCGCTCCCTGATTCTCCTTCGATCACCACCATTTTTCCGATGCCAAGGCCGTGGTCGAGCGTTTCAAAAATTTCCTTTCCGATCGTCGTTTGAACAAATTCCTCTTTTACCCTGACTTCGTAGGCGTCCTGATATTCACGCACGGCTTCAGCCATTCTTGTGCGGAGAGGGAGCAAAGACTCTTTCCGCGAGTATTCAGTCGCAAACTGGATCACGAGCTTGGGATTAATGCAGAGCTCAACAAGGAAGGCGACTGTCTCCTCTTCGCTTTGCCCGGGAAACTTCAGAATCCGGGCGGTTTGTCGAAGACCGCCCTCTTGCAGAGATAGCGACTGGAGAAAAAACAGCAGGCTGCGCTTGCGGGCGCTGGGATAGAGTTGCGCTTTCGCGGCGACCGCTGTTCCTGGAATACTCCGCATTGCCGCAAACTCCGGGCTGCTCATGTAGCGCTCGTA
>JALYIN010000543.1 GCA_030775765.1 Verrucomicrobiota bacterium | reverse complement strand
ATAAAGCTCGAAGCGATCCTCGAAGAAATCGCGCAGCACGCGCAAGAGCATCCAGACTGGCTGGAGACTTCGTCCACGCCATGACTAGTCCTCTGCCCCCGGAAAGAACCCTGCAATTGCTCTCTGTCGTGATCCCGGCGCGAGATGAGGAAGGGTGCGTCGCTTCGACGGTCGAGCATCTCCACATCGAGCTGCGTCTGCGCGAGGTGCCGCACGAAATCGTCGTCGTCGACGACGGCAGCACGGATCGCACGTGGCAGATCCTCGAGGATTTGAAAACCAGGATCCCAACCCTGGCGCCGACGCAAAATCCCGGTCCGCACGGGTTCGGCCGCGCCGTAAGCCGCGGTCTCGACGCAATGACCGGGGATGCCGTCGTCATCATGATGGCGGACGAGTCCGACGACTGCCGCGACGTCATTCGCTACTGGAACAAATTAAACGAGGGCTACGATTGCGTGTTCGGGAGCCGTTTCATCAAAGGCGGCGGCGTGATCGATTACCCGAAGATCAAATTATTCCTGAACCGGCTCGCGAATTACTTCCTCAAGGTTTTGTTCCGAATCAAACTCAACGATACAACGAACGCGTTCAAAGCTTACCGGCGCGAAGTGATCGAAGGCTGCCAGCCGTTGATCGCGCCGCACTTCAACATCACCGTCGAAATCCCATTGAAAGCGGTCGTGCGCGGCTTTACCTGGACCACCATTCCGGTCACGTGGCGAAATCGACGCACGGGCACAGCCAAACTGAAAATCAAGGAAATGGGCAGCCGATATCTTTTCATCTGCCTTTATGTCTGGCTGGAGAAATATTTCAGCGCGGGCGATTACCGCCGCGGGGATCGCAGCACTGCCGGCAATGGCGTGAAGACCAGCGCCCCGGGAAAATAAACAAACTGCGTATATTTCTGGCGAAAGGGTCCGCTCGCTGCTATAGGAATCGCGCAACGTGAAAGCTGGCGCGCTACTTCGAATATCTATCCTCGCGGCGATCGCACTTCTCGTCCTTCGAGCTCCGACGGTCGCTCAAAAACCGCAAAGCAAAGGCAAGGCCGCGAGTCTCGCAACCGCACCGGTGCCAAAGCTCGCCTTCGTAGATCCCAGGGCGAGCAAGCTGCTCTCGAGCGCCACAGCGCCCCCGACTGTCCACCTCGCTAATATTTCCACGCGTCTGCCGGTGGGCGCCGGTGACAACGTTCTCATCGCCGGTTTTACCATTACGGGCTCGCAGCCGAAGAGGGTCATCGTGCGCGGCCTCGGTCCATTATTGCCCGTTAACGCAAACCTAGCTGATCCCACGCTGGAATTGCATGACTCACTCGGGATCGTGGCCGGGAATGATAACTGGAGAGATACTCAGCAGGACGAACTGAAAGCCACGACGATTCCTCCGACGAATGACTACGACTCGGCGATCGTCCAAAGCCTGGCCCCCGGGGCGTACACCGCGGTGCTCGCGGGTAAGGGGGCGACCACCGGCGTTGGGTTGGTAGAAGTTTATGATCTCGACCAGGGGGCGGACTCAAGGCTGACGAATATCGCCACCCGCGGACGGGTTGGCGAGGGCGACGACGTCCTAATCTGCGGCACGATCGCAGTCGGGAGCGGGTCGACGAACGTTCTCTTCCTTGCGATTGGCCCGAGCCTGTCCAAGGTAGGCGTTCCGAACGCGCTCCAAGATCCCACGCTTGAGTTGCACGACGGTCAGGGCGGCGTCGTAGCCACAAACGACAATTGGCAGGACACTCAGAAAGACGCCATCCAAGGTACCACTCTCGCGCCGTCTGATCCCCGGGAAGCGGCGATTCTCTACCCGCTCACTCCTGGCGCTTACACGGCGATCGTCCGGGGCAAGAACAACACGACTGGTATCGCAGTGATCCAAGCCTACCAGATCAACTAAGGCGCCCATGCAACCTCTTCAACGCGCAACCGCCCTGGTCGCCATCACAGCGCTGCTGATCTGCGGAACTGGAACCACGCGCGCCCAGGTTAATGGCAATGCGACAATCAGAGGTCCGGTCTTCAACCAGGAATTGACGCTGTCGACGTCGAGTCAGTTCGGCGGAGCGGTCTCCTCCATCAAATGGAACGGCAAAGAGTTTATCAACAACTGGGATCATGGCCGGCAATTGCAGCTCAACGCCCAATTCTTCAATCGCTTTATATGCTATAACCCGTACGAGGCGGGTAGTTTTTACGATACAAAGGATTCGACCACGTCCAGCAAGTTGCTATCACTCACTGCCAGCGGCAATAGGCTTGAGAGCACAACACAAATGGCTTGGTACTACCATACGCACGAAAGCCTGGACCCGCGAGACTACTGTGGCGATCCTGCGAAGTGGTTGCCTTGTCCGGCGTATAACGGACCTTTGTCTAACTATCAGGTGCACAAAACAGTCACTATCGGTTACGCGGGTATTCCGAACGTGATTGAGTACCTCACCGAACTGCATATTCCCGAGCCGGTCCAGAAGGCTCTCAACAATCCCGCGGCTGTCCTGCCCTATGAATTCTCGTCGGTCCGGTCCTACGATGTTGTTTCGAAAGGTTACCGGAATGTGCGGTCGCTCGCTGGGGAAGACGACCGCCTGAAGGTGGTATCCACCGCCGATGGCAACTTTGCGATGGGACTCTACGCGCCCGAACTGCTGCAGCCATATGGCGATCCCGGCACCGTTAATTGGTGGTTTGTTGTTCCTCCGGAACCGGCTTTTCCTGACCCTGATTTCGCCTGTGTGCACGTGGGCAGCTTTAACCGGTACGACTCTTTCAATGGTCCAGGTGTCGTTAACGATCGTATCTACCTCGTGATCGGCAACCTGGACCAGGTAAAGAGCGGACTAGCCAGTCTTCACTTACAGTTTCCAATGCTCGATCCTGAGGTCTATAATTGGCGTGACTATATAGCTATCAACGGTCTTCAGTCCACGGTGCAGACCGAGCTGGCGGCACGAGACCACTGGCTAACCCAAGGTATCTCTCAGGGGCTCAGGGGCTCAAAGACATTTTCCGCTTCCCAGTATCTGCAGCTAAACCCCGACATTGCGACTGTATTTGGCGCCACCAATTATCAGGGAGCGATCGCCCATTACGTTGGTGCCGGGCGCGCCGAAGGCCGAAGTACCGTCGCGAAACCCGCCGGTGGGATGCAGCATCTCCTCGTATTTACAAACAAAGTCGTCAACGCCGGAGGGCAAAACCTCTTTGGCCAACTCGGGACTTCGACCCCACCCCAAATCTCCAGTCTGGACAACACGGTCACAGAGGTGACCGCGGGGGACTACACTTCGTTCGCGGTTAAGAACGATGGTTCGCTGTGGGTGTGGGGCTCAAACCAATATGGGGCGCGCGGCGATGGGAGCAGCGGCGACAACATCTCAGGTCCGGTTCAAGTCCCGCTGCCCGTCCATGTCACCACTCCATCGCGCCGCGGCAAACATGCGGTCGCGGTTGGCACGGGTGTCTACGCCGTCATCGACACTGATGGTCAGGTTTGGACGTGGGGAGTCAACTGGAACGGGCGTCTCGGTGATGGGACTGTCACGTCCCGCTTCACTCCGGCGCGAGTAAAGAGGAGTTCAGCGCCTAACGATTATCTCACGGGCATCGTCTCCATCACCGCCGGCGGAGGAACCTTGGCCGCCCTTGATGCCGACGGCGCAGTTTGGACTTGGGGAGCAGGAGCGAGTGGCGCGCTCGGGAACGGTTTTACGAATGACACTGGTTACCCCGTCCAGGTGCTTCAGGCTGGCAGCAACAACGCGGCCACTCCCTTGGTTGGCATAACAGAAGTCGCGTGCGGTTCTTCAGGATTCTGTATCGCCCTGGCCAGATACGGCACTGTTTTGGGCTGGGGCAGCAATCAATTCTCCCAGCTTGGTATTGTCGGCGGCGGTGCCCTTTCGATCGCGACACCTATCGCGCTCGGAGGCTCGATCGAGGCAATTGCAGCGGGTTCTGCTCACTGTCTTGCGCGCAGCTCGAACGGAAACGTGTACGGCTGGGGTTATAACGGCCGAGGACAACTTGGCAACGGTTCCACCGGCGTTGCCCAAGCGCCACCGGTGGTAATGAGTGCCGGACCCGATGGAATGAACAACATCAACGATCTGGCGGTCGGACCAAATTTCAGTGTTATGGTTCGCTACACGGATCGCGCTGTTTTCGTCGCCGGAGACAATCAGTCGGGACAGTTGGGCATAGCCGGCAATCCCATCACTCAAAACGTCCCGATCCGAAGCAGTGGTTTTTGAGGTTTCTCGAGCCGCCAGCAACTCAGGGCTTGGCGCAGCGAAGAACAAGCGACCCGGGAGGCCGAGCACAACGGCTTGGCTCGACGCCGTCGAATAAGCTGCTAGGGGTAAACGTGTGATAACTCTCGCTCAGGAAATTCCTCTGCCGCCCGACGACTTGATGATCGTGGTCTCAAACCACGCGAATCACGAGGACTTCGCGAGAAGCCGGATAAACGGTCCCGCCCAAATGCTGGCGGATCTGAGCGAGGCGGGGAT
>JALYIN010000542.1 GCA_030775765.1 Verrucomicrobiota bacterium | reverse complement strand
GTCATTCGGTATCGAAACATTCAAGCGCCTCCTTCCCGGGTTGGTCGCAATGAATCCGGTAACCGCGGTGATGTTCCTGCTCGCCGCCTTCTGCCTCCAAAAAATCGCGCTGCAAAAACGCGGTCCGACCAGTCCGTCTTGGCTTTGGGCAGGACGGGCTTGTGCGTTGCTGATCACGCTGATAGCCGCCACGAAATTAATCGTTCTGTTTTGCAATTATGACCTTCCCATCGATCAATGGCTATTTTCTTCGAAGCTTTCCCTTGGCTTCAAGGTGCCAAACACGATGGCGCCGAATACGGCTCTTAATTTTCTTCTTATCGGCGGTGCCCTCTTCCTGCTGCAGACGAAGAATCGGCGGCTGAGCGCCTGGGCCTGTGGTTTCGCCCTGATTTGCGGCTTCGAGGCGATTCTGGTGATTCTTGGCTATGTCTATAGCGTCAAAGCCCTCTACGGGGTCGAGTCGTTTATCCCAATGGCGCTGCACACCGCGATTTGTTTTGCGCTGGTCGTTTATGGGATCATGTCCTGCCAGGCGGACCGTGGTTTGCTCGCCATCATGGTGGGCGACACTGCGGCGGGCAGAATGGCCAGGCGACTTCTACCCGCCGCCATCCTCGTTCCGGCCGTGCTCGGTTGGCTGCGAATCGAAGGCCAGCGCATGGGGCTTTACGATTTGGAACTGGGAGCGGCGCTCTACACCGTCACCAACATGCTGGTTTTTTCTTCGATAGTTTGTTGTAACGCCTCTTCCCTGTTTCGCGCCGATCGCAAACGGACCAAAGCCGAGAAAGGCTTGCTCCGGGCCCGCCGCGACCTCGAAGCGCGGGTGGAAGAACGCACCGCGGAGCTCTCCCGCGCGAACGCCGAGCTCCAAGCCTCCCGGGCCCAGCTCGAAGAGCGGGTGCGCGAGCGGACCGCCAGCATCCTCGCCAGCACGCGGGAATTGGAAGCGGCCGTCCATGCGAACCAGCTCATCATGGATAATTCGCGCGACGTGATTTGCACGATTGACGAAGCAGGACGTTTTGCGAACGTCAGCGCCGCAAGTGAAAGAGTCCTCGGTTATAAATCCGCGGAGCTAATCGGTCGTCGTTACATTGACCTGATCCACGAAGAAGATCGCGCGAAATCGAGCGCGGCAGCCGTCGCGATTATGGAGGGGGGCGCCGTCACCGACTTCGAAAATCGCTACGTCCGCAAAGACGGAACGGTCTTGAGTGTGATGTGGTCAGCATATTGGTCCGCCGCGGACAAGACAATGTTCTGCGTGGCGCACGACGTTACGGAACGGTCTCGTGTGAATGCGGCGCTGCGAAAGGCGGAAGGTGAAGCGAACCGCGCGAATCGCGCGAAGAGTGAATTTCTTTCCCGCATGAGCCATGAGCTGCGGACACCGATGAATGCGATCCTCGGCTTTGCCCAACTTCTCGAGCTCGACGAGCTGAATGCTGATCAGCATTCAGCGATTGGACATATTCTCCGCGGCGGACACCACCTTCTGGAGCTGATCAATGAAGTGCTGGATATCTCGCGGATCGAGGCGGGTAAAATGTCGCTTTCACCGGAGCCGGTCGAAATCAGCGGCGCGCTGGAGGAAACGATGGAGATGGTACGTCCGCTCGCCACCGAGCGCGACGTTCGACTCGTGTTTACACCCGCGCCCACGGCCTACCTCCGGGCGGACCGTTACCGTTTCAAGCAGATTCTGATCAATCTTCTTTCCAACGCCATCAAATACAATCGCACCGGCGGAACAGTGACCGTCAGTTGCAAAACCGATGAGGGCCGCGCGCGGATCTTCGTCGCGGATAGCGGCATCGGAATTGCCCCGGACAGCCTGGAGAATCTCTTCGTACCCTTTGAGCGGCTCGGCGCTGAGCAAAGCAACATCGAAGGGACCGGCCTCGGCCTCGCCGTTGCCAAGGGCTTGGTCGAAGCGATGCAGGGAAGCATAGGGGTGGAGAGCGCACCGGGGGAAGGCAGCACCTTCTGGATCGATTTTCCGCTCACCACTTCCCCGCTTGAGACGGCGGCCTTGTCGGAGGAAAGAGCGACCATTACAAGAGAGAACAGCGAGCCTCGAACCGTGCTCTATATCGAAGATAATCTTTCCAACTTGAAACTCATTGAAACGCTCTTGTCCCGGCACACCTCGATTAATCTGATCTCCGCTCATAACGGCGCCGCCGGCCTAATCCTGGCCCACGATCATCAACCCGATTTAATCCTGCTCGACGTCAATCTTCCCGACATGGATGGCCACGAAGTCCTCGTCCGTTTGCGCGCCGACTCGCGGAGCGAGAAAATCCCGGTGATTGTTCTGAGCGCAGATGCCACTCGCGGCCAGATCAATAGATTACTGGGCCGAGGCGCGGCCGACTACCTGACCAAGCCGCTCGACATAAAACGATTCCTGGAAGTGCTCGACCGGCATCTGGCAGAAAAAAAGCTGTCCACTTAATTTGTGGACAACGGTTTTCCAACCGTGCTTTGTGAATTAGCGTTCGACTTCGCAGCACGATATCGAGCCGCCTTTTCAGGGAACAGCCACCAGCCCAATGCGCGAGCAATTACTCAAAGACGCCAAAATCCTAATTATCGACGACGAGATTCTGGTCGTGGATGTACTGAGCAGGATTCTGGAGGCGCAAGGCTACAGCAACATTGAAGGGCTGACTGATCCGCGGGAAGCCCTCGATGTATTCCGCAGCTTCCAGCCAGACCTCATTGTTCTTGATCTGATGATGCCGCGTATTGGCGGATTGGAGGTGCTGGAGAAACTTCGCGCCGAGATACCATTCGACAGTTCTCTTCCTATTTTGGTCGTAACTGCCGATCCCTCGGTCGAAGCGCCGCGCCAAGCGTTCGCCGGCGGTGCGAGTGATTTTATCAGCAAGCCCTTCGATCCGTCGCAGATCGTGCTACGGGTTCGTAATTTGCTCGTGACGCGCTTCCTCTATCTTGAAATTCAAAAGCAAAATGAGCTTCTCGAAGTGCGCGTGGCCGAGCGGACGCGACAACTCGCGGCAGCGCAGGATGACTGGGAGCAATCTTTCAACGCCATCCCCGATCACGTCGCGATCCTCGATATTTCAGGGAAAATCGTCCGCGCAAACAAAACGATGCGCGACCGGTTCGAGCCGATTCACGGAAATCTGATCGGGCTCGATTATCGTCTCTGCTATTGCGGAACGACCACCCCAAACCCCCAGCCGCCGTGTGCCGCTGTTCTCTCGGGTTCGCCTCCTGTAAATTTAGAGGGAACGCTGCCTGCGCTCGCAGGCTGGTTTTCGGTGTCGAGTTATCCCCTTTTTGATGGAGCGGGGAAACAGTCGGGCGCGGTTTCGGTGGTGCGTGACATTAGCGCGCGGAAAGAAGCGGAAGAAGCGCTCCGCGAATCTCGGGAAGAACTCGAGCACCGGGTGCACGCGCGCACGCACGAGTTGGAGCTCGCCAACTCCGCGCTCTCTACCGCGACCGTCATCCAACGGGACGTTCAACATGCCTTGGAACTAAGTGAAACGCGCTTGCGGGTTCTTTATGATGAGAACCCGCTTATGCTCATTACGACCGATGCGGCTGGCATCATTCGGTCAATTAGTCGCTTCGGCGCGCAGCAGCTCGGGTATGCCGTGGAGGAATTGGTCGGAAAACCGGTCGCGCTGCTTTATCATGAGGAGGACCGGCCGGCTGGCGCTTACGTCCTGAATGATTGCCTAAAACATCCCGGAGAGCGGGAGGCGAGTGAACTGCGCAAAGTGCGCAAGGATGGCAGCGTGCTTTGGGCCAGGGAAACGGCGCGCGCGCTTCCGTGGGAGGATGATAGACTCATCCTCATCCTTTGCGAGGACATCACGGAACGCAAGCGCATGGCAGATGCATTGCACGAAAGCGATGCCCGATACCAGCGCATCGCCGCGAATGCTCCGGGCATGGTATACCAGTTCATCTGGCGCCCCGACCGTTCGATTGCTTTTTCTTATGTCGGCGAAGGTTCCCGCCAGCTCTTCGGAATGCCGCCTGCGGAAATCGAGGCGGACGCGAATGCAATTCTGAGCAAGATCCATCCAGTCGATCGGGCGGGCTTTTTGCGTTCATCGGAAGAAACCCTCTCCCATCTCAGTGATTGGAATTGGGAAAGGCGATTTCTTCCTTCTTTTGGCGAGGAGATCTGGATTCACGGGGCGTCGCGCCCAGAGCGCCTGCCTGACGGGTCAGTTCTTTGGGACGGCATTTTTGTGGACATCACCGCGCGCAAGAAAGCCGAGGAAGCCATTCGCTTTCACGCACATATTCTCAACAATATTGGCGAGGCTGTAATTGCGACTGACCCCGCCGGTCGCATCCTCTACGTAAATGCCCGTGCGGAGATCGTCTACGGATGGACCGGAAATGAGATGATCGGGGAGAATGTCCTTGAGCTTATCGCGCCGAAGCCGAGCCGACAGCAGGGCGAGGAGATCATGGATAAGGTGCGCAAAGGCGAGACTTGGAGCGGCGAATTCCCGGTGCAGCGGCGGGACGGCACAACCTTTGAGGCTTTGGTGACTAACACTCCGCTTCTGGATGAATGCAGTGAATTAATCGCCCTCATCGGAATCTCGACCGACGTCACGAATCGCAAACGCGCCGAGAGGGCTCTGCGCGAGAGCGAAGCTCGTTTTCGCCAGATAGCGGAAAGCATCGCCGACGTCTTTTGGATAACGTCCGTTGAGCCGCATGAACTGCTTTATGTTAGCCCCGCCTACGAGCGAGTGTGGGGAACGTCCGTGGAGAAATTGCTAACGAATCCGCGACACTGGATGGAAGCAGTTGTGCCCGAAGACCGCGAACGGGTGCAGAGCGCCGCTGATGAAGCGATGAGCACAGGCAGGCTCAGCGTGGAATACCGAATCGTCCGGCCGGATGGTGTGATGCGCTGGATCAATGATCGCGCGTTTCCGGTCTTGGATGCAGAAGGAAAGATTCACCGCTTGGTCGGGTTGGCGGAGGACATAACCGAGCGCAAACACGCGCAGGATGCACTCAACCGTTTCTTCACCCTCTCACTCGATCTGCTCGCCACGGCTGGCTTCGATGGCCGTTTCAAGCAGCTCAATCCCGCCTGGGAAAGGACGCTCGGCTGGACCATCGAAGAGTTATGCAGCAGGCCTTTCGTCGAATTCCTTCACCCCGATGACCAGGAGAGGACCGCTGCGGAGATCGCGCGTTTGTCAAACGGGCTTGAAGCCATTGCTTTTCAAGACCGCTACAGGTGTAAGGACGGGAGTTACAAAACCCTGTCGTGGAATGCGCGCGCGGATGTGACTCTGGGCGTCATCTACGCCTCAGCCCGAGATGTCACCCGAAGCAACGAAATCGGAGAACAGCTGAGGCGAGCCCGGGACGAAGCCGAGGGGGCTAACCGCGCCAAAAGCGAATTCCTCTCACGTATGAGCCACGAACTTCGCACGCCGCTGAATGCGATCCTTGGGTTTGGCCAGCTCCTCGAAAACGAGGGGCGCGACCCGGAGGAAGTTGACAGTATCCAACAAATTTTGGCCGCGGGCAGGCACCTCCACGATTTGATTAATGAAGTTCTCGATATTTCCGGCATCGAGGCGGGACGTCTGAGCCTTTCCATCGAGCCACTCCACCTCGGAGAACTCGTCCAGGAAACATTGTCTTTGGTGCGTCCGGCGGCGGCGGCACGCGAGGTGACGCTGCCGGAATTTTTCAGTGAACTTTATGTCCTCGCAGACTCGCAACGTTTCAGACAAGTGCTGCTTAATCTTCTCGGGAACGCGATCAAGTATAACAAAGTCGGCGGGCGGGTAATGGTGGCCGCGGAAGAAACAACCCCTGGAACGCTGCGCGTAAAAATAGCCGATACCGGCGCTGGCATTTCTCCGGACGACCAGCCAAAAATCTTCACAGCCTTCGAGAGATTGGGAGCACCACTGATTGGCATTGAAGGCCTTGGTCTTGGGCTGGCCATATCCAAGCGTCTAATGGAGATGATGGGCGGCACAATCGGCGTGGAAAGCACGCTCGGAGAGGGCTGCACGGTGTGGGTTGAATTGCCTCTGGTCGCTTCTCCCGGCGCTAAAACACCACGCACCACGGTGAAGGATTCCACCGCCCCCTCAAGGTGCACGTTGCTCTATATCGAAGACAATCTCTCCAATTTGAAATTGGTCGAACGCATCGTCGCGCGACGGCCCGACATTAAATTGATCGCGGCCACGCGGGGAGAGCTCGGTCTTGAGTTGGCGCGGGAACATCGGCCCGATTTGATCCTGCTCGATCTCCACTTGCCCGACATCGACGGGGAGAAGGTGCTCGAGGAGCTCATGGCCGACCCTCGCACTGCGAAAACCCCGGTGATGATTGTGAGCGCGGATGCGACCCCCGCCCAAATCTCAAAATTGAAGGCGGCCGGCGCACGCGACTACGTCACCAAACCACTCGATGTGCAGAGCTTCCTCGATAAGGTCAACCGGCTCGTCAGCGTGTCGGGGAAGTAGGAAGAACAGCTCCTCAAACCAGGGGAAAGCGCCCCCAATCTCCTCCGAGGAAACAACGCCGCCGGAGGTAAGCGAAAGAGCATCCTCGCGGCTATCTTGCACTGGTCCTCGTCCTCCTCCGCGCTCTTCAACAGCGAGGGGCCGAGAT
>JALYIN010000541.1 GCA_030775765.1 Verrucomicrobiota bacterium | reverse complement strand
CGGCCAGATCGTCCGGCAACTCCTCATCGAAAGTTTTGTCATTTCCCTCATCGGCGGCGCGCTCGGTCTGATCTTCGCGACCTGGGGACGCGACGCGCTCGTCGCCTTCGCTCCAGCCGGCGCGCCGCGTTTCGAAGGAATCGGTTTCGATTGGCGCGTGATGGCCTTCACCTTTTCGCTCGCCGCGCTGACCACCGTTTTGTTTGGCCTTTGGCCGGCGTGGCAGGCCGCACGCGCAGATATTAACGCGGCGCTCCAGGCGGGATCGTTCGGAAGTTCGGAAACGAAAACCGCGCGCCGCAGTCGCGACTGGCTGGTGATCGTGGAGGTCGCGTTAACGTTGCTGCTCCTGAGCGCGGCGGGCCTTGTCCTCAAGAGTTTCGCCAAGATGCAATCGACCTCGCTTGGCTTCGAGCCCGAAGGTTTGCTGACCACGCGGATCGAACTTCCCTACACGAAATACAACGAGCTGAACAAGACCCTGACTTTCACGAATGGATTGCTCAACGAAGTGCGGCAACTCCCGGGAGTGCAGAGCGTCGCGCTCTCTTCCAATCCGCCCATGTTGAGCGGCTGGCAGTTAGCTTTTCAACCGGAAGGCGCGCCTCCCACCGATCCCAGCCAGCAGCCGTCAGCCGACAACGAAATCGTGCAGGGCGATTATTTCGCGACGCTGAAAATTAACCTGATCCGGGGCCGGACCTTTAACGAGCACGACCGAGCAGACTCTCCGCGGGTGGTGATCATCGACCAGACGCTGGCCGACATGACCTTGAAAGGACAGGACCCGATCGGCAAAAGGCTGATGGTCGATACGGAGGAGGATTCCTCGAACGGCCCGCAGCTCCACGAGGTCGTAGGAGTCGTTCCTCACCTGAAATTCCGCGGCTACGACGACGCCACGCCGACGCCGGCGTTTTACTTTCCGCAGACGCAAGTGGGGCGGACCAATCTGGTCCTGCACGTGCGCGCGTCGGGAAATGTGAAGCGGCTCGAAAAATCTGTGCGCGAGATTATTACCCGCCTCGATCCGGCCCAGCCGGTTTTCGATGTCCGCACCATGGAGGAACGCGTGGCGGAGACGTGGGCCACGCATCGGCTGCTGACTTTTCTGCTCGCGATCTTTGCCGGCCTCGCCTTGCTGCTCGCGGCGGTCGGACTCTACGGCGTGCTGGCCTACACCGCTTTCCGCCGGCTGCGCGAAATCGCGGTCCGGCTCGCGCTCGGCGCGCGTCCCTCGCACATTCGCGGACTGGTCCTCGGCCACGGGCTCCGCCTCTTTAGTGTCGGCATCGCCGTTGGCGCGCTCGCTGTCGCCGCTTCCGCTGGTTTGATTCGCAGCTTTCTTTTCGGCGTCAGTCCCCTCGATCCGCAAACCTATCTGGCGGTAGGCCTCATCCTTTCCGTCGTGACCATCCTGGCTGCCTGGCTTCCCGCGCGTCGCGCCTGCCGGGTCAATCCAATCGTGGCGCTGCGCGCTGAATAATTTCCCATGAACGATCTTCGCTACGCCTTGCGGCAACTTTGGAAATCGCCGGCGTTCACCATCATTGCGGTCGCGACGCTCGCGCTCGGGATCGGTGCCAACACGGCGATTTTTTCGGTGATCGAAACTTCGTTGCTGCGGCCGCTGCCCTTTCCGAATGCGGATCGGCTGGTCCGCGTCTACGAAACGTTCGATGAAAATGGCACGCCCAAGAATTCATTAAACCTGACCGAGAAAACGGTCCGGCAATGGCGCGATTACGGCCGTGATATTTTTGAGGGAATCGGCGCGGCCACGGGCGGCGCTGCCAGCGTCGCGACTGCCGGCGAATCCACGCAGGTTTTCCCAGCCGCGCGCATCAGCGCCAACTTCTTCGATGTTCTGGGCCTCAAGCCGGTCATCGGGCGTAATTTTAACGAGGCCGAAGATCAGCCCGGCGGTCCGCGCGTCGTGCTGGTCGGTTACGACTACTGGCAACACAATCTTGGCGGACGCCATGATGTCCTGGGGCAGACGATCAAGCTGGACGACGCGCCCTACACTGTCGTCGGCGTGATGCCGAAGACATTCCGCCATCCTTATCGCGCCGAATTTTGGCTGCCCCTCGCCCTCAACTTTGCCGCTGACGCCCGGCCCAATCATTATCTTTATGGCGTGGCCCGGCTGCGTCCCGGGATTACCGTGGCGCAGGCGGATGCGGCGGCGCGCCGGATGTGCGCGGCCATCAATCAAGCTGCGCCCGATCCGAATAATGCGCCGCGCGCCTGGCTCATTCCGTTGCGCGACAGCTTCACCCTGGAGCTGCGGCCGAAGCTTCTCCTCATCGCGGGCGCAGCGCTCTGCGCGTTGCTCGTCGCCGCGGCA
>JALYIN010000540.1 GCA_030775765.1 Verrucomicrobiota bacterium | reverse complement strand
CGCGGATATCTCGCGGTTGATCGAGCAATCGGCATGATTCCGATTAAGAGTGCGAAGGAAATCGATAAAATGCGGCAAGCCTGCCGCACCGCGAGCGAAGTCCTCGAACGCGTCGTGGATCTCGTTCGGCCCGGAATTTCCACGAAGGAAGTCGACCAGGCGGCGGCGGATCTGATGGCGGAAGCCGGGGTGCAAAGCGCGTTTCTCGGCTACCGGCTAGGGCATCGTGTTTTTCCCGGGAACATTTGCATTTCGCTGAACGACGAGATCGTTCACGGCATCGGTAGCCAGCGTCGTATCCAATATGGCGACATCGTGAAGCTCGATATCGGCGTGATCCAGGAGGGCTGGGTGGGGGACACGGCGTTTACCGTCGCGGTGGGGATGATCGACGAGCGGACGGAGCGGTTGCTCCGCGTCACCGAAATCGCGCTGCGGCGCGCGATCGAAACGATGCAGGAAGGCGTCCGGCTTGGCGATGTCTGCGCCACCATCGAGGAGGTCGCGACGAGCGAAAGTTTCAATGTCGTGCGGGAATTTGTGGGGCACGGAGTCGGCCGGAAATTGCACGAGGAGCCGCAGGTGCCGAACTACGGCCGGCGCGGGAGCGGCCCGCGGTTGAAGGCTGGGATGACGCTGGCGATCGAGCCGATGATTAATTCCGGCACCGCTGCCGTCAAATTGCTCGATGACGGCTGGACAGTTTGCACGGCGGACGGGATGCCGTCGGCCCATTTCGAACACACGGTTTTGATCACGCGGGATGAGCCTGAAATCCTGACATGGCGCGGAAAGACGCAATTGAAGTAGAGGGCACGGTGGTCGAGCTCCTGACCCAATACCATGTTTCGCGTCGCGTTACCGAATGGCCACCGGGTTCTGGCCCATATTTCGGGAAAAATGCGCCTCCACTTCATTCGTATCTTGCCAGGCGACAAAGTTATGCTAGAGGTTTCCCCCTACGATTTGTCGAAGGGGCGGATCACTTACCGCCAGAAGTGACAACCGCGGAGCCAACTCCGCGTTTTTCGTCTCGCCGAATCAACCAGTTATGAAAGTTCGACCATCAGTAAAAAGGCTTTGTGTAGCGTGCAAGATCGTGAAGCGGAAGAATGTTGTCCGCGTCATCTGCACGAACCCGCGACATAAGCAGCGGCAGGGATAAATTTATGCCAAGACTTTTGGGAGTTGAAATACCGGCCGAGAAACGCATCGAAGCGTCGTTGACCTATATCTACGGCATCGGACCGAGCACGGCGAAGCGAGTGCTCGAGCAGACGAATATCGATCCGAACCTGCGCGCGAAAGAGCTCACACCGCACCAGGTCAACGAGATCATCCAGGCGATCACCGGCAACAAAATGCTGATCGAAGGCGATCTTCGCCGGGAAGTGCAGGGGAATTTGAAGCGGCTCCAGGCGATCAATTGTTATCGTGGCATTCGGCATCGCCGCGGGTTGCCGGTTCGCGGCCAGCGCACCTCGACGAACGCGCGCACGCGCAAGGGTCCGCGCAAGACCGTCGGCGTCATTCGCAACAAGGATGCGAAGGCCGGAAAAGTTTAACGATTAGGAATTTTGACCATGGCAGATTCAGACGAAAAGAAACCGGCAAAGACAAAGGCCTCGAAAGCAAAGGCCGAAGTACCAGCTCCCGCTGAATCGGCCGCCCCGGCTCCTGAAGCTCCCTCCGCAACGGCAGAGCAGCCGGCGGTAACCGCCGCTGCCGACGCTCCCGCCAAGCCTGCGAAGAAAGCCAAGGCGAAGAAGGAAGAAGCCGCTGCTCCCGTCGAGGCGCCGAAAGAAAATCTCTCTCTCGATCCGAACGACGTTGAGAAGCCGAAGATTATCAAGGCCAAGGGGAGCAAGAACGTTCACACCGGCATCGCCCACGTCCTTTCCACTTTCAACAACACCATCGTCACGATCACCGACCTCAAGGGCAACGTGATCGGCTGGTCGAGCGCCGGCAAAGTCGGCTTCAAAGGCTCCCGCAAAAGCACCGCCTACGCCGCCCAGATGGTTGCGCAGGATGCCTGCCGCCAGGCCATGGGCCACGGCCTCAAGGAAGTTGAAGTGCTTGTTCGCGGTCCCGGCGCCGGCCGTGAATCGGCCGTTCGCGCCCTCCAAGCCATCGGCCTCGATCTCATCGTAATCCGCGACGTCACCCCCGTGCCGCACAACGGTTGCCGCCCGCCGAAACAGCGCCGCGTCTGATCCTCTCAACCACTCAACTTTCTCAACCTTTCAACTCTCATGGGCAGATACACCGGACCGAAAACCAAAGTGAGCCGCCGCTACGGCGTCCCGCTTTTTGGACCAGCCAAGGCGCTAGAGCGAAAGAATTATCCTCCCGGCATGCATGGGCCGAAGGGCTCGCGCCGCAAGCAATCCGATTACGCTATCGCCCTCGGCGAAAAGCAGAAGCTCCGGTATCAATACGGCCTCCTCGAAAAACAATTCCGCCGGATTTTCCAGACCGCCTTGCGCAAGCGCGGTGTCACCGGCGAAACGCTCCTCCAGCTTTTGGAGACCCGTCTTGATAACGTCGTCTTCCGCCTCGGTCTCGCGAATACTCGCAGCGGCGCGCGCCAACTCGTTTCGCACGGGCACGTCCAGGTGAACGGCCGGAACGTGAACATCGCATCCTACAACTGCAAGGCCGGCGACGAAATCATGGTGAAAGACAAACCGAAATCGCGTCAACTCGCCTTGCGCAATCTCGAGCTCACCCAGATCGCTCCCGTCCCCGACTGGCTCGTCGCCAATCGCGACGCCTTGAGCGGCAAAGTCTCCCGCATCCCCGCCCGCGGGGAAATGCAGCCGATGGTCAACGAGCAGTTGATCGTCGAGTTGTATTCCCGGTAGCACGGTTGCTGTTCGCCGCTCCGCCCCAAAAGCGGATTCTGTCGCCTCTTCTCCTGACCGAGAATGTCATTTGGCGCTCGTGCACCAGAGTGGACGCGAAGTCTTGATGATGCGAGCCAAGATAGATTGACCGATTTGCTCATTACTCTCAGGCTGCCAAGCATGAAGCTCACCCTGCTCCTTGCCCTCATTACGCTCTCGACCGCGAGATTGACCTATTCCGAAGGCATCACAATCAGCCGCTGCAGGATCATGGTGACCGTTAATCACCACGTCTGCGCCCCGAGAGGATAGCCTGCCGTCGCCGAAACGATTTCCACCGCGAGTCGGCGATTGTTAAGCGGAAGCGTTTGTTTCCAACAGATCAAGCGCTTTGCTGTAGCTGCGGCGCTGGAGGAAGTGGCGCAGCTGAGGATCGACGGACGGCGGCAAGGATTGTCCGAGGCGTTCGATCTTTTCAGAAATGTTGCGGAGCCGTTCGATGTGGTGATCTGGATTCGCGCGGCTTTGCTCGTCGCTGATGATGGCGAGACGCTCGCGGAGAGCGGCGGCGAGGTTGGTTAACGCGGCATCCATCGGAAAAGCTTGAAACGGGGAGAGGTTTGGCGCAAGCGTCGGTTATGAGTAAGGCGGCGCCGAAGAAAATCCTGATCGTGGACGACGACGTGGCGTTGATGCGCGTGATGCGGGAGGCGCTGACGTCCATGATTCGGTGTGAAGTGGATACTTCGCCGAAACCAGAATACGGGTTCGAGCTGGCGCTGAAGAAAACGTACGATCTGCTGATGTTCGATTTCCAGATGCCGATGATCGATGGGGGGATGCTCTTTCTTCTGATCGGGAAGGTTTACAACAACACCGTGCCGCCGCGGATCGTGCCGCCGTTGTTGCTCGTGACGGGTAAAGGCGATGAGAAACGGGCCCAGGAATTACTTCAGGAAGCAGGCGTACGGGGGCTGGTGCCGAAGCCGTTCTCGATCGATCGGCTGATCGAAAAGGTGAAGGAGTGTTTGCCGGGGGTGGAGACGATCGGTCCGGGGCAAGTTGGAGCAGAGTACCCTCGTGGCGCTGGGAGTTAAGGGCGGACAGCACCGGCGTTCGAAGCGCGAGCGGGTCCAATCTAGCGGCTGGCTTCTTCGAGGAGCTGGCGGCGGGCCTCGATCCAGTCGTGCGCGGAATCGCCTGGAAGCGAAAGCTGGTGCCGGCGTTCGGCGAGGAAGTAGGCGCGGATGCGGATTTCGTCGTCCGTCGGTTCGACGGGACGGGCAGCGGCAGGCTCCCGGGCGGAGGTGACCGGTTTCTTAGCGGCGGCCGTTTTCTTTTTCTTCCCGGCCGTGGCGGCTTTCTTCTTTGGCTCAGACGCGCTCATTTTGCCGGTGGCCGAGTGCGCGGCGGCATCCTCTGCGGACTTCTCAACTGGCGTTTTCGGTCTCCTGGCCACGGTTCGATTTCGGTTTTTGAACGTTGTCAGATCGAATACCTCTTGGCGCGGCGGCGCAAGCGGATTTTGCAAAGCGGCGGTTGCGCAACGCGCCGGACTGCGCCTACCGTGCGGCCATGCGACACTTCGTTATCCGCTGGCTCGTCACGACAGTGGGCGTCATGGTCGCCGCCGCGTTCATCACCGGGATTCACTATGACACCACTGCAGCGCTCATCGGCGCCGCATTGCTCCTCGGAATCCTGAACGCCTTCGTCCGGCCAGTCCTGTTAATTATCGGAGCGCCCTTGATTTTGCTAACCCTGGGAATCTTTATCCTGATTGTGAACGGTCTCATGCTTTACTGGGTGCCGGGCATTGTGACCGGATTTCACGTCGATAGTTTCGGCAGCGCGTTCTGGGGAGCGGTCGTGGTGAGCGTCATTAGCTGGATGCTGAGCGCGTTCTTTCGCGGAAGCGACGGGCGCGTCCATGTCCTGACCCATCACACCCAGATCAAACGCGTGGAGGGCCGCGTGATCGAACCGGGAAACCGAAACGGATGACCTACTGTCTCGGAATGATTTGCCGCGCCGGTGCGGTGTTTTTGTCGGACTCGCGCACGAGCGCCGGGATGGACAACATCACCATGTGCAGCAAAATGCGCGTCTACGAAAAACCGGGTGACCGGGTGATTTGCATTTTAAGCTCTGGGAACCTTTCGTTAACGCAGGCGACGATCGCGTTGATCGACGAAGACATGCACCTTGGGAAGCAGAATCCGGGTCGCGAACAATTGACGAACCGGCAGACACTTTACGAGACGATCAACTACGTGGGCTCGAAGGTTCGCGAAGTCGAGAAGCGGCATCGCGTGGCACTCGAGGCGGACGGGTTCGATTTCAACATTCACCTCATCGTTGGCGGGCAGATTAAGGGATTCGCGCCGGAGGTGCACCTGATTTATCCGCAGGGCAACAGCATTCACGCGACGCGCGATTGCCCGTTCCTCCAGATCGGCGAGCGAAAGTACGGCAAGCCGATCCTCGATCGCGGATTCACCTACGAAACAGGACTCGCGGACGCGGTGAAGGTAGGCATGATCTCGATCGATTCAACGATGACAAGCAATGTCGCGGTCGGTCCGCCGATCGATATTCTTTGTTACGAAACCGATTCGTTGCAGGTGAAACTCCGCGCTCATCTGGACGAAAACGATCCTTACCTGCGGACGATCAGCGAACGCTGGCAGGACGGCATCGTAAAGCTGGTTAACGAGATGCCCGCGCCGGATTTCAGCAAACCGGCGCTCGGGTTTGCGACGGCGGCTTAGATGCTGCGCGTCAAAATCTGCGGATTGACGACGCCGCAGGATGCTGCCGCGGCCATCGAATTCGGCGCCGACGCGCTGGGTTTCAATTTCTATCCCGGCAGCAAGCGCTACCTAAAAATGGAGGCTGCTGGCGAGTGGATTGGGGCTTTGTCAACCGATGTCGAAAAGGTGGCGATCCTGGTAAACCCGAGCTGGGATCAGGCGAAGGCGGCGGCAGCCACGGCGGGCATTACGGCGCTGCAACTGCACGGAAGGGAAACGCCTGAGTTTTGCCGGCGATTGATGAAGGAAGGGATCCGGTTTGAGAAGGCGCTTCCCGTAACGGGCCCTGATTCTGTAGACGACGTGCCAGATTTCTTCACATCCACTGTGTTGCTTGATTCCGGTGGGGCGCGCGAATTCGGCGGCAGTGGGCGGACTTTCCCCTGGAAAATCGCCCGCGACTTCGTGTTAGCTCATCCGCATCTGCGCGTGATCCTTGCAGGTGGTTTGACGCCGGAGAACGTTGCTGACGCGGTGGCCATCGTCCGGCCTTTCGGCGTGGACGTGACCAGCGGAATCGAGTCGGCGCCAGGGCGAAAAGATTACGCCCGGCTTCGCGACTTCATCACCGCGGCGCAGGTTAGTTGACCAACCGAGCTGCCCAGGGCGGTTCCAAGAGCGGCAGGAGGGCTGGTCTGCTTCCTGCTTTTAATGCGGGTGCATTCTTCAACTTCACATCATCTATGCCTAATCGCCTTACAACCTTCCTCTGCGCCGGAGCGGCATTTTTCACCGCCCTTACCGTCGTAAACGCGCAGACCAGCTCGCCGTCCCCGGCACCCAGTTTGAGCCCTGTGGATTCCACCCAGAAGGCTCCTCTCGCGGAAACGAAAACCAAGCCGGCCACCCCGCCGCTCCCCACGGCTCCCTCGACCAAGAGCGACAACCTTCTGCTCGTCCAAGCATCGACTTCCAATGCGGCCACTCCGGCCCCGACGACTTCAACAACCAACAGCACCACGACCACCACGACCGCCGCCGGACCGGTGGAACCCGACGCCGCCAGCGATAATGGCGGGGTTGCCGTTCGCGAATTTCAGGGAGACGACGTGGGCGCGGTCCTGCGCCTCCTCGCGCGCCAGGCCAAAATCAACATGGTGGTCAGCGAAGCGGTCACCGGGACGGTGACGATGCGGCTGGAAGATGTGACGGCGCTGCAGGCAGTTTCGATTATCGTGAAGGCCAAGGGCCTGTTCCTCGATAGGATCGAGAACGTTTACTACATCAAGACCGCCGCCGAGCGCACGGCCGAGCCGACCGAAAGTGACAGCTACCAATTCAGCTATGCTCGCGCGAAAGACACGGCGCCCTTGATCGCAGCCCAGCTTTCGAGCAAAGACGCGCCCCAGGTGGATGAGCGCACCAACACGATCTTTTTCCGCGAGACTCGCGCCAATATCGACAACGTCCGCAAGCTGCTGCTCCAAATCGACAAGCCGACTAAGCAGGTCATGATTGAAGCGAGACTGGTGGAAGTCACCGCCAACCCGAGACAGTCATACGGAATTAACTGGGGTGGCGTCTTTGGCGGCGCAAATAACCCGCAGACCCTCAAATTCGCCGGCAGCCAGCCCGCGGGACCGCCGACAACTTCGCTGGTTACCAATCCGGTTACCGGCCAGACTTCAGTCGTTACTACGCCAGGCACCCCGGCGGCAGGAAAATTTGATGCCACCGGAAAACTTCTCGGCGCGGACTTTTTCTTCGATAAGGCCCTCAATGTACTCGGGGGACAGTTTGCCATTCTTTCCGCTCCGCAGTTGTCCGTGACGCTTCGGGCCCTGAATGAAGATTCCGACGCCGAGTTCCTGGCGAACCCCCGCGTGGTTACGGCGGACAACATGCAGGCGAAGATTGAGATCATCCGCAGCCAGCCCGTGCCGCAGTTGAATTTCAACGAACAAACCGCGACGGCAGTTTTCGGTGGGTTCCAGGACAAGAAATTCGGCAACACGCTGGTCGTGAAGCCATCGGTCAACAAAGAC
>JALYIN010000539.1 GCA_030775765.1 Verrucomicrobiota bacterium | reverse complement strand
ACCCTGTCTCCAGGCAATTACACCGCGATCTTGAAAGGTGCGCACGGTGAAACGGGCGTTGGCCTTGTGGAAGCCTACGACTTCGACACGACTTCGACGGCGAAATTGGCAAATATCGCCACCCGCGGATTTGTGAACACGGGTGATAATGTCATGATCGGTGGCTTCATCATCGGCGGGACCGAGCCGGCGAAGGTATTGGTCCGGGCGATCGGTCCTTCGCTCATTCCCTTTGGAGTGCAGGGAGCCTTACCGGCTACGACTCTCGAGCTGCATGACAGCAATGGAGGAGTGATCAGCAACGAAGGCTGGCGGAGCACCCAGGAAAGTGAAATTCAGGGCACTACTATTCCGCCGAGCAACGATAACGAAGCAGCGATCTTGGCGACTCTGGTGCCCGGCAATTACACGGCAGTCGTGCGTGGCAAGAACAACACTACCGGCATCGCAATAGTTGAAGCGTACAACCTTCAGTAACGCAAAAGCCTCGCTCGCTCGGGCTTTTAGCTGCGTGTGGAGAGCCGAGAACGGCGGGCCGTTGTGGGGATGCCGGTTTCGGGCGCCGAGATCGCGATTTTGGGCATTATTAAGCGGCACGAAACCTGAGCTCATGACACCTGCAAACCTTGGAACCGGCAAAGTATGCCAACTCTCCTGCGAATCCATAGCGGTTAGAATAGTTCAAAACATTTCCATTGCTGTAGGCGAAATTCAATCCAAGGACGAGTAGTTATGAGATGCAACCAGCATTTCTTCGGAGGCGTTATTGCTATAGCTCTCATCTGCATGGGGGTGGCCGATCTTCTGGCGCAATGGTCGACCGCTAACTTCGAGGTTATCTTGCGTGACGGCAAACGGCAGGTACTGGAAGCTAGCCCATTGCTGAGAATCGATGAAAAAGTAATACGCGTCGATAAGGCCGATTTAGATCGAGCGACGGTTCAGATGATTTGCCAGAAAGAGTGTCCCAAAAAGGTTTCTTCCGAGCCGATGAAAGAAGATGTGATTGTCCACCTTGACGGCGAACGCACAGTTGGGCATGTCGAGAGTGTAAAATTCGATTCTGATCGAGATAGCTTCGTCGTCCAAAAAGGCCAATGTTCGGATTTTAAGGACGTGAGTTACATCCTGTTCGCGGGAACAAAAGAATGAGCGAACCAGGGCATCCTGCTAAAAGCGCTCTACAGAGAGCGCTGTAGAAAATAGGAGGATCGCACCTTCCCAAGGCCATAGTGCAGTTGCGCCGCGGGTCCCTGTTGCTACCTAGGTAACCAGGCAATCAGGCCAGGGATTCCAGAAGTAAAGAAGGAACAGAGAGCCGGCGAACACGGTTTCCGGTGCTGTATAGGGGCAGCACTGGTTCATCTTTTAAGGTCACAATGCTCCAGGCAGCAGGGCCACCAGACCCCGTTTGCCATTATGGGGTCATGGTAGGTGGGCTGGGCTGCTGCTTGCGGAGGCGGCCGGGACGTTAAACGTGACCTTGCGTCGAACGCCCGAGAAGCGATCGGGTTCACTCGAGAACAAAGGCGCAAACTAACTTGGATCGAGCCGAATACTTTTAAGCTTAAGGAACATTGGTTCTCCTCAAGGGTGTAGACTTAGCCCAGGCAGGACGGAGTGCTTGGAGATCAATGGCACTATTCTCCTGCGCATGACGTCCTGGAACGTTGGATGGATGGACGCGGCTGGGTCCGAGATGGGACCGCGGCAGGGGTTCTCAGTTCTACTGCAAGTACGGCGCCTGGGGCCCTCTCAGCGTTATGAATTTTGCGCTTAGTCCGTCGACCAGCGCGCTCCCGGCAGGCGAATTTCTGTGCAAGATATATCTCAATCCTAAAAGCAACGCCAGCAAGCCCGATAAGACGCTTTCCTCTACGGTGAAATAGCGATACCGCGTCTGCCATTGTTAATAATTCGGATGCGAGCGGAGTCCCGGACTTCGTAATCGAAGTTCAGGTTACCGCCGTTGGCCGCACGCTCCAGACCGTCAGCATTCTTTTTGACGGCGATACGACCCGCACGCTAACACGCCGCGGCTGAAACTACTGGCGAGCGGCGTGCTCACGAGAATGCCCTTAGTTACGCGAGGTCCTACAGCCTCTCACGTCCGGCCGTGATCAGTGTCTTTGACGCTCTAGGCGTCGTCACAGCAACCCACGTCGAAGGCGTTGTGTCGCTTCGTCGAATGAGCTTCACACCGCAGCAGGGGCGGACGCGTCCGCGTTATCGCGAGTTTGATCGGAAGCGACCGCGCGTATGTCGGGATGCGAGGGGCCCTGGTCACGACGAGGGAACGTTAGTGATTCAGCGGAATCACCCAAAGGAAAATGGCTGCCAGTCCTGCGCCGCGTTCTTATGAACAACCACGTACGGACTTCGAGGGAACCCAAACAACGAGCGGAAGGCGTTCCGATAGCGGATAAGAAGGAACAGCGAAAGCACCGCGACGATGATGATCTTCGAAAATCGCGGCTGTGCGAGCGCGATATTCCTATGAACTCGCCTCGCCGGCTATTGGCCGGGCAGAGAAATGTTGACCGGGACGTCGTACTCGTAGGTCGTCGTCGAGTAGCTATCGACGCGAATCGGTTGTTTGAGGAACGCGACAGTTCCTTTTGACTCGCCTTCGACCTTCAGGAGGCGCCCGTCAGCGTCAGCCACCCAAAGCTTTTCCCTCGAAGGAACCAATCTGGTGAACTCCCACTTATATACCGTGGCGGGTACCCCTTTGATCTCTTCGTGGCCTGCTTGCTGCATTTTATCTCCGGGAGCCGGATCTGGCGGCGAAGGCGTGAGCCGTTTGATCTTGCCGGCGACGTCCTGTGTTTCTTCTTTGAATTCGCCGTCGGGACCATTTCGAACCAGCAATTTCTTGCCGTCGGTGAAAGATTCGGATTTAAGCTTCCCGCCTACCTCTTCGCGGACGTGGACCTTGTCCGGCTTGCTGAATTCAGTGGTGATCTTTGTGCCGGCGAAGCTATCCACGTAGTTACTTACCTCCTCGGTGATCCGGCAGGACGGCGCCTGGAAGGGTGTCTGAAATGCTTTGATGACTGCGGCCCTTGCGACGGGGTCGTCAGCCACAATTTCCAAGGCAAGAGGTCGGGCCTGGTACTCGGCGACGGCTCGATCCGCGGAATAACGGTGAACGGCGCGAAAAATTGTGGCCCCAACGACGAAGATAATGAGCAGCCAGCGAAGAGGAAAGGGAGGAGTGCCTACGCTCTGAGTCTGTCCCGGCTGCGTGGCGGGAGTTGGTGGATGCGGTGCAACTTTCGAAGCAAGTTCGATGCGGCAAAGCTCGTCGACCGACCACTCGCCGGATTCGCCGTCGCGCCTGATCCGCGAAGTGCCGTCGAGCCGACCTTGCTCGACCTCGGTCGGCAGCGAGTCAGTATCGATCAGGTTCCACAGGTGCGAGCCGGGCGGTCGGACATAGTATCTCATGGCAGCTGGTTCGGCTGTGGCAGCCGAAACACCGCCAAAAGTCGACAGCCGCGAGGGTTCACGCAG
>JALYIN010000538.1 GCA_030775765.1 Verrucomicrobiota bacterium | reverse complement strand
GTTCAGCACATTCAGTCGAAGCAAGATTTCCCGGGCGATGATCGCGGGCACGAGACCCTGCATCAGATGGCCGAGCCGGTCGTAGTGGTTGCGCTGCCAGCCAAAGATCGGGCGGAGCCAATCGAACAGCGGCACGCGTGCATAGGTGTAATGCCCGCCGACGGAGAGCACGCAGATGTGGAGCGCGATCAGCGTGTAACACAACGTCGTGAAACGGAACCGGCCATAGGTTGCGAGAAGAATGGCCAGTCCCGCCAGCCCCGGTGTGACTTCGAGCCACCAGGTGAAACGATCGTGCGGTCGCCAGCTCGACCACAGAATCACGGCGACCACGGTCGCAAAAAGCGCCAGATGCGATCGCGGAATGTTTTTCATTCGTCAGGTCCGCGGTTTTCGCGCGAGTTCCACCGCGAGATTGATCGCGGCGATCATGCTGTCAGGGCGCGCGATATTTTTGCCGGCGATTTCAAAGGCCGTCCCGTGATCGGGGCTCGTGCGAGGAAACGGAAGGCCGAGCGTGACATTCACTCCTTCGTGAAACGCATGCAGCTTCAGCGGGATGAGTCCCTGGTCATGATACATGCAGAGGACGGCGTCCCAGTCGCCGCTAGCCGCGTGATGGAAAACCGTGTCGGGCGAGAAAGGGCCGGCGACGTTCGCGCGAGATCCCGTGAGTCGTCGCAACTCCGCGATAGCCGGCGCAATGGTGTCGGTTTCTTCGCTCCCGATGCTTCCGGATTCGCCTGCGTGTGGATTTAAACCGGCGACCGCGATCCGGGGCTGGTCCATTCCGCGGCGACGAAGAAAGTCTTCCAGCAACAGGCCGACGCGAACGATCTCTTCCATTTTCAAGGCATCCGAAACCTCACGCAACGGAAGGTGGACGGTCACAAGCGCGACCGTCAGTTTCCCCCCGGTGAGCAACATCGCGAAATTCCTGGTCGCGCAGCGATTGGCGAAAAATTCCGTCTGGCCGGGGAACTTGAAGCCGATATCGTACATGCGGGCTTTGTTGATTGGCCCGGTCACGACGGCATCGAGTTCGCGGCGCAGCGCGAGACCCGCTGCTTTCTCGAGGGCGTCGAAGGCGGCGAGGGTGGTTTCCGCGGTGGGTTGGCCTGGCAAGCAGGGAATCGCCGGACCGATAACGGAATACTGGGCGTCAGCCGGCAAGCGTCCGGAAGCAAGCGCGGCGCGGACAATCTCCGGCCCGACGCCGGCCTGGTCCCCGAGAGTGATGCCGACGCGACAGCTCATCGCGCATTGTCACCAACGACGCTGTGGGTCGCAAGGTGGATCGCAACGGCACCGCTCAGAGCAAGAACAAGAGGCAGGGAAAGGGGCTAGAATTTCTGGATGTAGGCCTTCTGGCGAAGGCCCGCGAGCCAGAGTTCCTGTTGCCGCTGGGTTTCTTCCTGCATCAGTTTTTTCTCAATCTCCGGTCGGAGCTTGGTGAACGATGGGGTGTCGCCTCCGCGCTTCTCTTCGACTTTCAGAATGTAGAAATTCGGTCCCAGTTCGATGACGTGGCTGACGCGGCCCGGTGGAAGATTGAAGGCCACTTTCTCCAACGGCGGAGCCAGCGTCTTGCGCTCGATCCAACCCCAGTCCCCGCCGGCATCGCGGGTGGCGTCCTCCGAATACATCTGGGCCATGCGATCGAACGGCGCGCCGTCCGCGAGCTTGCCGAGAATTTCCTCAGCGATCGCTTTCTGCGCGGCGGTGTTTCCTTCCGCGGCGCGCGTCGGGATCATGATGAGCCGCACCTTCACCTGCTCCTTCGCGGTGAATTCCGCCCTGTGCTGTTTGTAATATTCCATCACCTTCGTGGGGGAAATCGTTGTGACCGGCTTCACGTTCTTGCTCCGCATCGCCGCGACGATAATTTTTTCCATCTCGAGCTTCTTAAATTCGGTGAGCGAATAATTCTGGGCCTGCAGGGTTTTGATGAAAGTGTTGCGATCGCCGCCGAAATCGTCGCGAATGATGTCGTTGATTCGTTCGTCGACGAAATGCTCGGGCAGCTCGAATTTTTCCTTGTGGAAGGCTTGGACGATGAGCTGGCGATCGATCAGGTCCTGGAGCGCGGCGGCGCGGGCCGCCTGGATTTGTTTGTCGAGCTCCTCGCCATGGTATTGCGTCCGGAGCAACCGTTCGCGAGGCGAGGAGAGGCCGCGCACTTGCGAGTAGGTGATGATGTCGCCGTTCACGATCGCAGCGATGCCGTCGATGATGCGTGGGGGCGCTTCCGCCGCGAGAGCGCCGTGGCAGAGCGGCGAAAGCACAACGGTCACGGTGGCCGCGACAGCTGCAAATAAGGGTCGAATCATGCGATCTAGATTTTCCTGGTTAGTTCCAAAACTTCCCCGAGTTGGCGCTCGATTCTATCGGTACTTATGCGAGGGAATTTGCCTCCCACAAGGATAAAATCCCCCCGCCGGGTGAGCATCAATTTTGCCTCGCGGACCTCGACTCGAGTGAGGCCGGCCCTGGCTGCGGCGAGCTTGATTTCGGTGAGAAGCAGGAGGTTGTCAACCGCAGCCGGGAATTTGCCGAAACGATCGCGCCAATTCTTGCGCAGCCGGTCGAGCTGCTCGCGAGTAGTTATTTCGGCCAGATGCCGGTAGGCCTGGATGCGAAGCGTTGGATCGGCAACGTAGCTCGTGGGAATAAACGCCGGCACGCGCATCTCCGGGCCAGTCCTGACAAATTCGGCTTCGTTCGTGGCCACGAAATCGAACCGGAGCTCGACTTCAAGCCGCGCTTTGCTGCGTTCGCCCTTCAACTGCGCTACCGCCTGTTTCAAGAGCTGGCAGTAAAGATCGAATCCCACCGCCATGATGTGGCCGCTCTGGGCGGTCCCGAGAATGCTGCCCGCGCCGCGAATTTCGAGGTCGCGCATGGCGATTCGGAACCCGGCACCGAGCGAGCTGTATTGTTTGATTGCGTTGATCCGTTTGCGCGCCGCTCCGACGGTCATCATCTCTCGCGGCAACATGAGATAGGCGTAGGCCTTGTGCTCGGCGCGGCCAACCCGCCCGCGCAGTTGATACAAATCTGCCAGGCCGAACCGGTCCGCTCGGTCGATGACGATCGTGTTTGCGTTCGGAATATCGAGGCCGCTCTCGATAATCGTCGTGCACACCAGGACATCGATCTTCCCCGCCACGAAACGCGCCATCACCGATTCCAGTTCGTCCGCGCTCATCTGGCCGTGCCCGAACTCGACGCGCGCCCGCGGACAAAGCTCCGCGATCTTGTCGCGCATCTTCTCGATCGATTGGACGCGGTTGTGGAGAAAATAGACCTGCCCCTGCCGATCCAGCTCGCGGTTGATGGCGTCGCGAATGATGCGTTCGTCGTAACCGCACACGACGGTCTCGACGGGCAAACGATTGAGCGGTGGCGTCTCGATCGTCGACATGTCTTTCACGCCGACGAGCGACAGATATAGGGTGCGCGGAATTGGCGTCGCCGAAAGCGTCACCACATCCACGAGCTTAAATAGCTCCTTGAACTTCTCCTTGTGGAGAACGCCAAAACGCTGTTCCTCGTCGATCACGACCAGCCCGAGATCCTTGAACACGACGTCGCCCGAGATGAGGCGGTGCGTGCCGATGACGATGTCGACGCCGCCCTCGCGGAGAAGCTCCAAAACTTTGCGCTGCTCGCCGTGCGAACGGAAACGGCTGAGCATTTCCACGCGCACCGGATAATCGAGCATTCGTTGCCGGAACGTTTCGAAATGTTGTTGCGCCAGGACTGTCGTTGGCGTGAGGACGGCGACCTGTTTGCCTTCCATGACTGCCTTGAACGCGGCCCGAATCGCGACTTCGGTTTTGCCGAAACCGACGTCGCCACAGATGAGGCGATCCATGGAGCGCGAGCGTTCCATGTCGTTTTTCGTCGCGGTGATCGCAGTAAGCTGGTCCGGCGTTTCGCGGAACGGGAAGGAATGCTCGAACTCGCGCTGCCATTTCGTGTCGGGACCAAATGCGTGACCCAGCTGCGTCTCACGCTCGGCCTGAACGGCGAGCATTTTGCCGGCGTAATCGAAGATGGACGCGGCGGCGGTTTTCTTTGCGCGGGCCCACTTTGCGTCGGCGAGGGAGCTGAGCGGCGGCGATTTTTTCCCGACGCCGACGTAGCGCGAAACCAGGTAGGCTTGTTCGAGTGGGACGTAGAGGCGTGAGTCATTCGCGAACTCGAGGGCGAGCGCTTCCTGCATTTCACCGGCGGGCGAGGGGACCCGTGTCAGTTGCAGGAAACGGCCAACGCCATGTTCGAGATGGACGACGAAGTCGCCTTCGTTCAGCTCACTGAAGTCGATCTGGGCGCGGTTGCGGCTGAGTTGTTCAGCGCGTTGGAGCCGCCTGCGGCCGTGCGTCGTATAACGGCCGAACAGTTCCGCGCCGGAAAGAACGACCAGCTTGCCATCGGGAAAAATGAAACCGCGCGGCAGCGTGCCTTCGATCAGCTCGATGCCGGCGATGGTGTCGCCCATGATTTCGCGGAAGCGCTCAATCTCGCCTTCGGTCTGGAAATAGATGACGATACGGAAGTCGGCCGCGCGCCAGTCGCGCAGCCGTGCGGCGAACTGGGCGCGCTTCGCTTCGACCAGCATGAAATCGCCGACCGCAAAATCGCCGATGTCGCATTGGTCGAAGGCGCCGCGGAAATCTTCGGGTTCGTCTCCGCCCAGCCAGCCTTCGCCAATCTGGATCTCCGCACCGCTGCCTGCCTCCTCGGGTTCGACCTCGATGCGCAGATGATCGGGCGCAACGTAATCGCGGACGGACGCGGTTTGATTTTCCGCGGCCTCGAGCAGAATCTCGACGCTTTGCAGGTTGCGAATGGAGGTCTGGTTATCTACGTCGAATTCACGGACCGATTCGATGTCGTCGCCGAAGTATTCGATGCGAATCGGTCGTGCCGCCTGCCAGGAGAAGATATCGAGGATGCCCCCTCGAACAGCGAACTGGCCGCGGGTCGTCGCCTGGGCCACGCGTTCGTAGCCGACGGCGACGAGCGATTCAATCGTGTTTTCAAGCGGCGCCTGTTTTCCTCGACGCAAAACGAGGACGGCTGCTTTCAGCGCCGCCGGATCAGGCGCCGGCTGATCGAGCGAAGCCCGCGTGGCCACGATAAGGTGCGGCCCTTTCTCACGCTGGAGGCGATTGAGCAGCGCGAGGCGTTCCGCGGCGAGCTCCGGATCGGGCAGAATATTTTCGACAGCAGCGAATTCGGCTTCCGGAAGAAAGAGCGCGTTCGGCTGCCAGTTCAGCAAACTTTCATAGAGCAGTTCCTGGGAGCGGACATTCGGGCACAACACCCAAAGCGTTTTCCGAATTTCAGTTGCGAGCGCTGCGACGAGGAAAGCCTGGGCTGACTCGGCAACGTGAGAAAAAGCGACTCGGCGCACTCCTCCCGCGATCTCGCGGATTTTCTGCGAGATCGAGTCGGGGTGCGTAACGATGCCGGGAAGCGGATCGCCGGACGATTCTTCCACCGTCCATGTTCGCCGGATCGGGGCGAACTTCAAACGAACTGGGTTATCAGGAAGGGAATTACATCCGCCGCCCGACGGCTTCGGCGACGGCGCGAAGACGAGGAACAAGATCGGCGAAAACTTCCGGGAGGATGGCTTGTTCGCCGTCGCTTTTGGCGAACTGCGGGGAATCGTGGACTTCGATCATGACGGCGTCGGCGCCGGCGGCGACCGCGGCGAGCGCCATTTGCGGGACGAAGTCGCGCAGACCAATTCCATGAGTCGGATCGACGACGACAGGCAGGTGGGTCTTGGATTTCAGGAGTGGGACGGCGTTGAGGTCGAGCGTGTAACGAGTCGCGTTTTCGAAGGTGCGGATCCCCCGCTCGCACAAGAGGACGTTCATGTTCCCCTCGCTCAAGATGTATTCGGCGCTCATGATGACGTCGCTGATCGTGGCGCTGAAGCCCCGCTTGAGCAGCACGGGCAGATGACTGCGGCCGACCTCTTTCAAGAGCGAAAAATTCTGCATGTTCCGCGTCCCGATTTGGAGGCAGTCGGCGTATTTCTCGACGACGACGAGATCTCTCGCGTCCATGATTTCGGTAATGACCGGCAAGCCAGTTTGGCGCCGTGCTTCGGCCAGGAACCGGAGGCCGTCTTCGCGCAAACCCTGGAAGCTGTAAGGCGACGTGCGCGGCTTGAAAGCGCCGCCGCGAAGAATATCAGCGCCTAATTCTTTGACGATGCCGGCAATCGAAGAAATCTGCTGCTGGCTTTCCACCGCGCAGGGGCCACAGATCAACGCGACATTTTCAGCACCGCCAATCTTCACGCCACCGATGGAAACGGGAGACGCCGAGCCGCGAAATTCGAAGGAAGCAAGTTTGTAAGGTTTCTCGAGCGGGACAATGGCTTCAACGCCCGGCATGGCCGCGAGCGGCTTTTCCCGGACCCGATCTTCCGCGCCGATGACGCCGATGATGACCCGCGATGCGCCGCGGCTGATCTGCGCGTCGAGCCCAAACTCGCGTACGCGCGCGACGACTCGCTCGATCTGGTCTTCGGTGGCATTGGGTTGAGTGATGATAATCATGGCGCGTCTAGGCGAAACCCGATGATGTCGCCACCAACCGCGAAGTGCAAGCTGCGAGCGGCGACGGACCAGCCGCGCCAGCCCTCAATGAGTGATGCTGACGGGAGTGCCGACGGAGACCGACCGGAAAAAGTTCTCCGCCATGAACTCCGGCATGCGGACGCAGCCATGCGAAGCCGGATAGCCGGGCAGATAGCCGGCGTGCATACCTGTCCCGCCGACAATGCGCATGAAGTAAGGCATTGGTGCGCCTTTGAAGTGCGTGCCGGGCGGCTTGGGATCCTTACCCACGTCGACATTCGCTACGACGACAGTGTCGGCCGAATCGACGTAATCACCGTATTGGCTTGAGACGTGATTCTGATCTTTTTGGATGATCGAGAACGATCCCGTCGTTGTTCCCATGCCCTCACGACCTGTCGAAAGTTGCGAAATGCCAACCAACTGGCCGCCTTTGTAAAAATAAGCTTTCTGCTCCCCCAGCTTGATCTTGATCGAAGGTTTCCCTGGGGTGCCGTCGCCGTCCCAATACGAAACGCTATCGCGCGGCGCGGCATTGGAAACCGGGGTGTTGCCGTAGACGCCGCCGAGGTATTGCGACTGCGCCGTGCGCGGATCGTCGCCGTCACAACCGACGAGGAAAAGGGCGGCCGAAGCGGCGAGAAGAAGCGATGAACGGCGAAAAATTAAGTGCGACATAAGCGGAATTAGAACGAGGCCTTTACGGCGCGCAAAGTTGAAAGTCAAGATGACCACAGAGGTTGCGCGCCTCAAGCTTTGACGGGAGACGCTGGCTTGTATTCTGCTTTTTCTGGCAGAGAATTGCGACCGTCCGCCGCCTGCCACTCTCTCATGCCGACTTACGAATATTCTTGCGAGAAGTGCGCCGGCACCTTTGACATCGTGCAATCGATGCGCGACGCGTCCCTGAAGGAATGTCCCAAGGAGCTTTGCCGGCAAAAAAAATGGGGACACGGCAGGGTGAAACGCCTGATCGGGAGAGGCGCGGGGCTGATTTTTAAGGGCTCAGGGTTCTACATCACGGATTATCGTAGCGATTCTTATCGCGAAGGGGCGAAAAAGGACGCTCCGGCGGCGCCAGCGACGGCGGACAAACCTGTCACAGCAAAAGAAGGCAAAGCCCCGGCCGCCTCTCCGGCGCCGGCGAAAGCTGAACCGAAACCGAAGAAACAAACTGCGGAATGATCAAGCTCATCTGTCCGGAGTGCCGCCGAGAAAACGAGGCCGAGCGTATTTATTGCCACGATTGCGGGGCGCGACTCGATCGAACGGCGCTCGCGAAAGAGGCGCCCAAAGGCGAAGACGTGAAGGAAACGCGACGCCGCCTGAAGAGCTTGCTCGATCCGGGGCGAGTGAAGATGCGGCTCATGTTTTTCAAAGTGAGCAAGCTTATCCTCGGTGCCTTGGCGGCCGCGGCGGTCGTCCAAATGATTCTCCCGCCAGATGTTCCCGCGCCCGTGAAGACCAGTGAGTTTCCGCCGCAAATCAATCTCGATCTCGAAAACGCCGCGATGAATCATGGGCAGGCCCCGTTGCGCTACACGGAAGCGCAGGTGAACGCCTACTTGGGTGGCACACTTAAGAGCAAGCAGGCCGCGCTCAGTTCCCTCCTCCAGTTCGAGCGTGCGGTCGTGACCTTCGACGAAACCGTGTGCCGAATAACGGCTGAGCGGTCGCTCTTCGGTTTCTCCTTCTTTACCACCACGTCCACCAAAGTGACTTTCCAGGACGGCAAGATGGTCGCTTCAAATAACGGTGGAAGCATCGGCCGCCTGCCAATTCACCCGCTAATCATGAAATACGGCGACCCGCTCTTCGGCGATCTCTGGGCGGCGCTGGATCGGGAGCGGAAATCAATCGCTAAGATGAGCGCGATCGAATTTCATCCGCAGGCGGTGGTGCTGATTCCGAAGCCGTAAGAAAACGCCGGCCGGGCCGCTTCTCGCGACCCGGCTAAACGCCCAACCCAACAAGTTGTCGCCTTAAGCGAGGCCCATCGTCCTGAGCAACTGTCGATCAATTAGGCCGTCCACGGGCAAGCCGTTATTTCGTTCGAAGGCGCGAATCGCGGTGCGAGTTCCGGGCCCGATCACGCCATCAACCGAGCCGTGGTAATAACCACCACGGGCGAGCCGGCGCTGAACGGCGGCGACCGTCGCATCGTCGTTGATGCCCCTGGTGGCATAGACGGTTGTGCGCGGCGCGTAATAGCCGTAGCCGTACGGATAGGCGCCGTAGTACGGATAACCGTAGCCGTACCCGTCATACGGATAGCCGAGGCCGACGCCGAAATAGAAATTCGAGCGCGGCCGGTAATAACCGTGATGATTCCAATGGCTCGCCACGGTCCTCGACCTTTCGAACGAAGGCTGGGCGCTTGCTCTCGTGACGGTTTGGGCGATCGCGGACGAAGCCGCCATCGCGCTGAGCGCGAGAGCGATGATAAGAAGTTTGGTTGTTTTCATTTTATTTCCCTCCTTTGATTAGACGCTGGAAGGCCGGAAAAGTTTCGATTTAATTACGCGGGAAGAGAAAATTCTTCGGCCATTTCGGCTCGCTTCGCCGCCACCAATCTTGAGAGGCTCACACCCGTGCGCCCCCCGACTCTTTACTGTCTTTTCTTGATCGGGATGTGCGCCTTGGCCGCGGCACCGGCGAAACCGGTCGAGCAAAGTATCAGCACGTCGCGGCAATTCATCGTTTACGGAACCGACTTCGGAGTGCGCGGCGCGATCTGCGATTTGGCCGAACGCACGAAACGCGAGTTGCTTTCCCTGCTCGCGCAACGGGACAACTGGACCACCGCCATTGTCATCAACGCGCAGTATCCGCGCGCGAACCTGCCGGAGTCGCCGCGACTCAGTGTCGATCTCGCCCAGACTGGCTTTGGGCTGAAATTGCAACTTGATGTCGTGATCGATTCCGCGGTGAACGGGCCGGAAATCCGACGCGAGCTTCTCCGGGCCCTGATCCTCGAAATGATTTACCGGGCGCAGCCAAACATTCCGTCCGGGACGGCCTACGTTTCACCGCCTGACTGGTTCCTGGATGGGGTGCCGGCCCAGCAATCCGACCTGCCTCGCGACCGTGTGAGGGCGATCCTGACGATCCCGGTGGGGACGAAAAATCTTTTACCGCTCGAGAAGTTTCTGGCGCAACGACCGGAGCTGCTCGACGCGCCCGCCCGCAATATCTATCGCGCATATTCCTTTGCGCTGGTCGACTTGCTCAGCCGCGCGCCGGATGGGCCGCGTCGTTTGGCGCAATTGATTTTAGATCTGCCGGCTTCATCGAACGATCCAATGGCGGAGCTGCGAAGTCATTTTCCGGGATTGTTCGACTCGGACAGTGCAGAATCGAGGTGGGAAAAACAGATTGCGCGTCTCGCCTGCGATCAGCCCTATCACTTGCTGGGCAGCGCGGAAACGGAACGGCGGCTCGACGAAATCCTCCGACTAAAAGTCGTCGATCGCCGTAGAGAGGAAACCTATCAGTTGACGCAGTTCCCGATTTTTCTGAAACAAAAATCCGCGAAAGGGAGGCTGGAATCGCTTGTGCAGGAGCTGAGGGTCCTGGGCACGCGCGCCCATCCTTTTTACGCGCCGATTGTCGCGGACTATGCTGATGTCACAGCGCTTCTGCTGCGCGGAAAAACGCTCGATGTTCCAAGACGCCTCGAGCGCTTGCAGAATTCGCGGAAGGAAATAGCCGCGCAAATGCGCGGAATCGAGGACTACCTAGATTGGTTTGAGGCCACGAGCCTGGCCGGGCCGAGTGGCGAGTTCGCCGATTATCTGAAGGCTGCAAAGCGAGCGGCCCAGCCGGAACGGTCGAAGCGCGACCCCATTTCGGTTTATCTCGATGCGCTCGAAATGCAGTTCGAGCAGTAAGGGCGAGCCTCTCGTTAGGTATTCGGCGCGATAAAAAAAATCTCACTCGCAGACACCCACTCGAGCCACGATTTACGAAATTAACACGTAAGGGAAAGGGTAAAAAAGGGTATGAAACTAAAAGAAAAAATCGAGGAACAAGCGGCGTCGGGTTACATTTTGCTTTGGCTTCTTGGGGTGCCGATTCCAGTTCTGCTTTTGTTTTTTCTGCTGCGCGGTTGCACTTAGAGGCTAGGGGGACGCAGGGAAGGAGATAGCCTGGCGAAGGCCGGCGCCACGGCCGGACTTTTCGCCAGGCGAATTTTTTGAGGGGTGTGCTTTATCGCTCGTTGCTCTCCCGCGTGAAGTCGGTTAGGGGAACCCGGGATGGGTTCACCCGAGCGTTTTGATTTCGCCAGCGATAACACGGCTGCGATCTGTCCACCGGCTTGGGCGGCTCTCGCAGAGGCGAATGCCGACGCCGCAATTTCCTACGGCGACGATAAGTGGACCCTGCGCGTCGTCACGCTGGTGCGCGAAACCTTCGAGAGGGACTGCGAGGTCTTCCTGATCTTCAACGGCACGGCGGCCAACGCGCTCGCGTTAGCCCAGCTTTGTCGGTCCTATCACGGGGTGCTTTGCCACGAAAATGCGCATAGCCAGACCGACGAGTGCGGCGCCCCGGAATTTTTCTCGGGCGGTGCCAAGCTGATTCCCACGCCCGGCCCGAATGGGAAGATCGACTTTGGGACCCTCCACTTCGCTCTGCAGCGCTATCGCGATGTTCATTCGCCGAAGCCGCGCGTCTTGAGCCTCACCCAGGCCACGGAACTTGGCACCGTCTATCGACGTGACGAGATCGAAACGATCTGCGCATTCGCTCGCGAGCATTCGATGTTTGTGCACATGGACGGCGCGCGGTTTGCCAATGCGGTCGCCGCGCTCGACTGCGCGCCGAAATCGATAACCTGGGAAGCGGGAGTCGACGTGCTTTGCTTCGGCGGAACCAAGAATGGAACGGCGGCGGGCGAGCTCGTGATTTTTTTCAAAAAAGAACTCGCGCACGAGTTCGATTACCGCGCGAAACAAGGAGGGCAGCTCGCTTCGAAAATGCGGTTCCTGGCAGCGCCCTGGGTTGGACTGCTCACGAACAACGCCTGGATCGAAAACGCCCGCCACTCGAACCGCTGCGCACAAATGCTCGCGCAGAAACTTGGGGCCGCGCTGGGGACCGAACCCGTCTTTCCGTCCGAGGCGAACGCCGTCTTCCTGCGTCTCCCGGAACAACTCGCCGCAAGGCTGCACGAGCGCGGCTGGCGTTTCTACAAGTTCATCGAGCCGGATATTTACCGGTTCATGTGTGCGTGGTCCACGACCGATCGGCAGATCGATGAGTTAGTCGCCGATGTAGCGAAATCTGTGGCGGCGAACCAGAATGGCGATAAGTATACGGCGTGAAACCGGCTGGACTTCTCCTTCTCGGGCTTCTTGTGCTCACCGGTTGTCGCGCCGCGCACGATGTCGCCGTAACCTCATTCCGCGTCCTCGACGCGCCGGCCCGTTACGTTCGCAAGAAAATCGACGGCCACACGGAAACGACGACCACGACAACCACCGTTTCTTCCGACGCCGTGACTACGCCGGGCAGAACAGTGACTCCATCAACGGCAAGTATCCAGCGGACGACCACCA
>JALYIN010000537.1 GCA_030775765.1 Verrucomicrobiota bacterium | reverse complement strand
GGCATGTCGTTGGTGGTCTTGATGGTCGGGCCGGCCACGTTGGAGCCGGCACTGCTGCCGATGTAAGGCGCGCCATTTCGGATTCGCTGGCGAATCGGTTCGAGGAATTGCAGATCCTGGAGCGCTTTCAAAAGCCGGAAGGTGTTGCCGCCGCCAATAAAAATGGAGTCGGTATCGGCAATGGCTTGCTGCGGATCCGCCGCGCTGTGGGCGGAGCTGAGATCGTAACCCATCGCCGCAAAGCGCGCTTTGGCTTTCGCCGCATAACCGTCGTGGTCGTGAAGCGCGTAAGGAAAGAACAAGACCTTGCGCGCCGGCCCGAGGAGATCCGTGATTTCCTTGTCCACATGGTCGAGATAACCGCGACCGTGGACGGTAGAATTGCTGATGAGAAGAAGGTGGAAACCGGGCTTCATAGTTAGATATGTAACATAACGAAATCATGTCACCGATTCGCAGCGATAAAGGAAAACTTTCCCCGGCAATCTCCATCTCGGCATTCGCCAAGCGAAATCAGCTGGTGAAGAGTGGCGGCTCATGAGAAAAATCGGCCTCCTCGGGATGCTCGCCTGCACGGCAATTATCGCCCGTGCCGAGGGGCTTCTCCCCACGGCGGATGGCACCACCTGGTCATACGAATCGAACGAAGAGCTGGGCGGTCCGGCCGCGGCTGCCCCGACGACGGTCCCGGTGGCGGTGAGCGTAGGCCGGCAGACTTTCGACGGCAAAGAATTCCTCAAGTTCGAAACGCGGACTGACGACGTCCTCACCAGGACCGAATTGATGACCCTCGATGAACATGGGTTGGTCTGTCATGTGCGCGGCGGCAAGGATGGACGGATGGCGAAGCTCGATCCGCCGCAAACGATCATTCCCGCCACGATAAAGGTGGGCGATGCCTGGGAGTCCGATGGCGAGGTGGCCGGGATGGAAGTGCGACAGCGTTTCAAGGTGATGGGCGAGGATCTCGTCCGCGTGCCGGCCGGCAGCTTCCGCGCGTTTCATATCCATTGTGAAGATGCGTCGGTCATGTCAGTGGTGCTCGACCGCTGGTTTGTTTTCGGCGTCGGGTTTGTGAAAGAGACGACAGTGGTGCGGGGACCGACCGGTGGATTATTGCAACGGGCGACGCTCGAATTGCAAACCAAGCCCGAGCTTGTCGCGAAGCCGCAAGCCTCTCCGTCCCCGACCGCTGCCGCGCCAAGCCCGACAGCGACACCGCCCATCCGCGGCCCTGAAATTCAGACCGAGCCTGCGCAGCCAGGCAAGAAACTCATCGTCGAGGTGTCCACGGACCCGGGCGGCGGATTGAAGACCGAATTCAAATCCGACGTAGAAAATATTTATGTGCGCTGGCGTGGCCGGGGTCTGGCCGAAGGTGCGCGCGTGCGAGTGGCCTGGGTCGCGGAAGATGTTGGCGATTTGGTGGAACCGAATTTCATCGTCGATGAAACTGAGAGCATCGCTCCCGCTCCCGACGCGAGTGCGCGTTTTACTCTGGGCCGCCCGCCCGATGGCTGGGCCGAAGGGAAGTATCGGGTCGAGTTCTACGTGAACGACGAGCTGGAGGAAACGATCAGGGTCACGATCGTAAAATAATTCCCGTTAGGTTTCGGAAAAATTGTCTTGAGTGCCTGACGATCATCTTGCTAATCCTTCGGAAACCGAAGGAAACCCACTATGATCAACCCAAGATTAGCAGCGCTCGGATTTCTCCGAATACCCCTCGCCATCAGTTTACCTCTCGTCCTCGCGACCAGTGTTCTTGCCCAGGACCCGGCGCCTACGGCGACACCCACGGTCCGGTCGTTCAATGAGAACGGCACGGAGGAAGCCACCACGGAACGCGTGTTCGTAACCGGGTCGGCGATTCCGACGGCCGCGGAAGTGGGGCCCAACCCGGTCCTGAATGTCACGCGCGACCTGATCAACAAATCCGGTGAGCGCAATACCGAGGAACTTCTCCGCAATCTTCCCGTGGCGAACGCGAACGGCGTCCCCGTTTCCAACAACGAGAACGGCTCGAACACCGCCGTGGGCGCGGCTACGATCGCGTTACGCGGGTTCGACGCGCGGGCGACTCTCATCCTTCTCGATGGCCGGCGCGTCGCGCCTTATCCCACCGGCAATCGACGCGTTGTCTTCATCGACTTGAACACGATTCCGGAATCGTCAATCCAGAGCATTGAAATCCTGAAGGATGGCGCGTCCACCACCTACGGCGCCGATGCGGTGGCCGGCGTGGTAAACATAAAGCGCTATCACGATTATCGCGGGGCGGAGGCGAAGTTCGAGTCCGGAAACACAACGGACAGAGACTCGGGCACCATCAATACCGCGCTGACTTTCGGGGTGGGGGACGGGAAGACGAACGTCTCCGGCACAATCAACTACTACCATCGCAATTCGATCTTCAATCACGATCGCAGTTATTCGGCAGTGCCGCCGTTCCTGAGCAGCAATGCGAGCCCTTATAACCTCCAAGTGAGCAAAGCGGCGGTCGCGGAAGCCGGCGGCACAGTCCTGCCAGGGGCGGCCGCGAACCAGTTCGCGGGCGCGCCCAGCGGGACCAACGGGTTAGCTCCGGCCAGCACGTATCTTTACGGGACCAGTCGGGTCAGGTCGGGCTCCGGGATCCTCCCTGGCTTCAACTTCAATGAATTCTCGCTCTCGTTTCCGTCGTCGGAGCGCTATGGCGGTTATGTCG
>JALYIN010000536.1 GCA_030775765.1 Verrucomicrobiota bacterium | reverse complement strand
CAACTTTCGCCATTCGACTCTCGCCTCTATTATGAACGAACATCCCATCAAGCCGCTTCCCGCCGATGACCTTTCCCGCAGCCTCAAGATCGCGCGGCCCGATACGGACGAGAGCCTCCCGCACCTCGGACTCGTCGGAGACACCTATACCATCCTCCTCTCGGCCGCCGACACCGGCGGCCGTTATTGCCTGATCGACATGCACATTCCGCCCGGGGGCGGCCCACCGCCGCATCGGCACGACTTCGAAGAATCCTTCACCGTCCTGGAAGGCGAGATTGAAGCCGCGTTCCGCGGAGAAAAATCGGCCGTGCACGCCGGCCAGACTGTAAGCATCCCGGCGAACGCCCCGCATTCCTTCACGAACGCCTCCGGAGCCGCGGCCCGTCTACTCTGCATCTGTGCGCCGGCCGGGCAGGAAGAATTCTTCGCGCAAGTCGGCGTCCCCGTGCCCACCCGACGCTCCACTCCGCCGGAGCTCGATCAGGAAGAGCAGGGGAAGTTAATGAAGAACGCCCAGGAACTAGCGCCTAAATATCGAACAGAGCTTCTGCCGCCGTAGTCCTTGCCTGCCTCGCCGTAGCCGCCTGTCGCACCATAACTCAGTGAAGGAGGATGGCGCAGGCGGGTCCGTCCTCTGTCCTCTGTTCGCCACGCCGCCCTCTGGCTCGTCACACGTCACACGTCACTTTCTTTCACCGCCGAGCGAAAAAGAAATTTCCCTCATCCTCTCTGGGGGTCCGCAAGGTGCCACGGCCCGCCGGCGAAAATAAGCTCAGCGCGCGTTTGCCCCTCGCCTTTTTTTCGTGCCTCCGCCTGCCACGCCGTAGCCTCCGCGAAGGCGGGACCTTTGCCTCGTTTCTACTTTCTACTTCCTAATTTCGAGGATCAGCCCCATAGCCGCGCTGCGCACGGAATAGTTATCGGCCTTTCCTTTGTTGCGCTTTACCCGCTAGGTCGTGGGGAGCTTCCGGCCCGAGCCACTTCCCGCACGTAAGATATAGCTCGTAAAAAACGAGCCACTCTGCGGTCCACGGAATGATTTTTTCGTGGACATTGTCAGATGACTTCCACGGAGTCTCTGCCGGTTTGTACAGGCAGAGCGCTCCGTTGTCATACATGTGGATTATGGATGACGGCGTAATTTGCGGCTCCCTGATTCTCACGCGAGGTACGCCGTTTTGTTCATAGGAGACTGCGATTCGGTAGGTGGTGCACCCATCCGAGGGCGTTATTAAGCCTTCACATTGCAGGTGCCGGTGTGAGAGCCGGCACTTGAAACACGGAAAGTGTTTTTCGATTAGTAATTTCTGGATCACGAAGTGGCGGTAATCCGCACCGCGGTCACGGCTAATCCACGATTTCTTCGCCATAGAATCCATGCGACAGATTCGCGACGCCAATGGCGCCTAGAACGCCGCTCGGGGATGTCCTCGCGCCGGTCCCGACTAGCGCGGCTTTCGCCAGCAGCACGTTCCGTTTTGCTTCTTCTTTCCTGGCAGCATCAAATTCCGCAAAGAACCCGTCGCTTTTTAAGATCCAGTCCCAGACCGAGCGGGCGGAATCCGCGTTGTCAGTATCGTCCCCGTCGAGTGGCGCGAGTTGATCGAGTGCTTCGCCGAGCCGCGTTTGTAGGTCGATGACGTTCTGGTCGTTGCCGGTTCGAGTGAGCGCAGGCTTGTCCGGATGCGCCAAGTTCCGAATCACCTTATCCCAAACCAACCGGTGTTTTAGTTTGTTGAGTAGCTCACGGAAAGCCCTATCGATGCGGTCGTCATAAGGAGGCTGGGATTCGGCAACCAGCATGGTCAGCTTCATTCCATTCGGCAAATCCCAGTCGCTGCGCGAGCGGCAGAACCGTTTGAGTAACTGGATCAAGTGCCGCAGTTGTGTGCCCCAGCCTGCGGTTTGCTGATTGCGGGCTTCGACCTCGGCGTCAAACCAGGTATTTACCTCAGTCGGATCGGAAGCTACCCAGCCATTCTCGGTGGCGAGCTCACGCACCTTTTTGCCGTTGCTATCGTAGTAGCGGCGATAGATCGGAAAATCGACGTGGTGCTTCTCCTCGTCCTCTTCAGCGTAGAAGACGCGGACGCAGTTCGGGCAGATTTTCGGCTGGCGGTTGAACCGCTTGTCCTTGAGAGCATCGCGCACTCTCTCCCTCACCTGGTTGGCGGTGAGCTCGACACCGTTCTCGTCTACAAGCTGGTGCTTCCAGAGCACAATCCCGTCGTCAATATCGTACTCCTCATCCACGAACCGCGTCTGAATTACCGTCCGCATCGCGAACGAGCCCTGCGGTCGGAAACTTGATTCACCAATCGTGATACCCTTGATGAAATCCGGCAGGCGGTTGATCAAGCGATTACGGTTTGCGGTGCGGTGGGCCAAAAGCTTTTCCCTGAATTCCGCGGTCAGTCGCACCCGTTCGGTGCGGAATGATTTGATTCGCTCTGAGTAATCGAACATGGCTATTCTTCCTCCTGGTTGCGACTGAGTTGGTTCGCATAGGCCATCCAGTCGACGGCAGGCACTGTCGCGAGAGACTGGAGTCTTGAGAGCAACCGGAAGGCGAAAAATGCCAACGCGTTCTCCGCAGGCCCGAATGTATAGGCGCGCTTCTCTGCAAAGATGTCGAAGCTTGCGCCCTTGGCGGCAAACCCGCAGTCGATGACTCTGTCGCCAATGAGTCCAGCGTGGACTCGCCGAAATGCATCGCTATCGAAACCCTGCGCCCAATCAACGTCGATGGCGAGAATTCCAGCAACGATGTCGGACAATTTCTTCGCCGGGAACACGCCGCCAGCGTGGTGAATCTCCACCGACGTGCGCTTCAGTCTTCGCACCGAAGCGGCTTTGTCTCCCGCGTACTCGAGGTAACCTTTATCAATCGCCGGCTTGCACTCGAAGATCGCGTAAACCGCCTCCGCCGGGACGTACCGGTGCTTGTCGTTGTCCAGCAAGGTGGGCGTGTACTGTCGGTCGAAGACAACGATGTCGATCGAGTCGCTGACGTTTCCTTCAGAGTCTAGGACAATTGCCTTTTCGATCGTGTAGCGGTTGGGGAGGTACTTGCGTAGAAGGTCAATAAAGTGCTGCTCATTTACTTCGCCGCGGTCGCCAGCGTGAGTGATGCGGTTAGAAGACTTCAGTTTCGAGACGAGGCATTCCTGCTCGGTGGCGAACGATTCACGAAGAAACTCTGCGCTCTCTGGGGTGCGGTTTTCTGCAGTATCCGCCTCAACAAGCTCGCCGGTTGTATGTTTTTTTTGTTTCATATGATTACGTTTGTGGTTGCTTCTCCATGCCGACTCCGTATAGTCGCCGCCATTAAGAAGACGGGATTCGTCCCCGTCGTGCTTCTATATACGCTATCGTATAGGAAAGTCAAGCGGAAAATTTACCATGGCCAAAGAATTCAAAGACCGTTTACGTCGAGCGCGTGAGGCGCGTGGAATGAGCCAGGCCGACCTCGCAAATAAGACGGGTTTGCAGCCAGCTGCTGTTTCGCATTTTGAAACCGGCCAGCGGTCTCCCTCGTTCGAAAATCTCAAGAAGCTTGCGGATGCCTTAAGCCTGAGCGTCGATTACCTGCTCGGCCGCATCGACGAGGAACAACACGGCCATGGGTTGGCTGCGGCACCAAGGGCGCAGCAACTTTTCAGGCACGCCGAAAAGCTGTCCGACGATAGCTTCAGTCAACTGGAGGAGATGGCGCAGATGCTTAGGAAACGAGAGGAGCGAAAGAAAGGCGGCTCTGGTTGATCGCTCGCCTGCGGCTGCTCCAGGTTCAGGGACTGGCTAGGGGAAAATTGATCCAGTATGACCGCATGCGTTTGCCGGTCAGGCCGATAGAGTTCGCGCAGCAGCTCGATATTCTTGTGGAGCCATTTAGCCCCCTACAGCCAGACGTTTCGGGCTTTCTCATGCAGCTGGGCAACACCTTCGGCATCGGTTACTCGACGGCGATTCGCAATGAAGGGTTCCAGAATTTCACCGTGGCTCATGAACTCGGCCACTACTTCATCGATGACCATCCGCTCGGTATTCTTAGCGACGGTAAACACTTTTCTCGGTCAGGGTACATTTCGAAAGATCGCTTTGAAGAGGAGGCCGACGCATTTGCCACCGAGCTCTTGATGCCTTGGAAGCTCATCGAACCTCTCATCAGAGCGAACGCGGGTGGATTCCAAACGATTAAGGCGATTGCCGACGGTTGCGAAAGCTCTCTTCTCGCCTCGGCAATTCGGTACACTCAGGTCACACAAGAGTGTGTCGCGGTGATTGTCTCCCATCTCGGCGTTGTCGAGTTCATGACGGCGTCGACCTCATTCAAGCAAATTCCTGACCTCGATTGGCTTCGGAAAAGGGATTCCTTGCCAGCGAATGTTCCGAGCAAGCGGTTCAGCACGGATCTGGATTGGATCAGAGCCGGTCACATTTCGGAAGACGGAGGCCGCCTCGCGCCGTGGTTTCCCGCCGTCCGGGATCGTGAGGTTGAGGAAGACATAGTAGGCTTGGGCAGTTACGACCGGTTACTCACGGTGTTGGTAACAGAGGAGACGAACCCAGAAGGCGAGGATGATGAAGAGTATCAGGACGACTACATCGATCGATGGAAGCAGGGGATCTTCAGAGGTAAGCGCTAGCTCTTCCCCTCCGGATAGGAACCAACTAATCTGCCGATATGAAGACGTATCGGCTGGTGCTGCGGTAAAGTCGGAAGTGACCGGTGACGAGTGATCAGTGACCAGTTGGGGAAACGGATGCAACGTCATGTTGCTCGACGCTGGCGGCGGGTTTCGGCCAGGTCGATGTCGTGCTGGGTGCGGCGAAGGACTTCGTCGTGGATGGCGTCTTGTTGCGAGCAGGTTGACTTCCGTGGTCATTCCGAAAGTTTCTCCCGGAGGAACCTTGCGAGCCGCGGCCGAGCGAAAGCTCTGCCGCGGTTTTGTTTCCCTGACCCGTACTTGCACAGTCCCGTTCGGAAAGCGATAAGATGGCATTCATTCTATGTCACGGCTTGATTCGCCTTCTTCCCAAAACGCTCACCCTCACGGGTCCGCCCATCCATGTCGCTCGCTTCCCAGCGGCTCCATTGCCAGTCCGTTCCCGCTTCGTAAGGCATAGCTGATCACGCTCTTTTATCCATGCCATCAACACCACACATCGAGAAACATTTCACCGCGGGCGACGCTGTCCGTGACATCGTCATCGGCATGTCCGACGGCTTGACCGTCCCTTTCGCCCTCGCTGCCGGCCTTACAGGAGCGATTTCCCAGACCCACCTTATTGTTACCGCAGGGTTTGCCGAGATCGCCGCAGGCTCAATCGCCATGGGTCTTGGGGGCTATCTCGCCGCTCGGGGCGATGCCGAACATTACGCCCACGAACAAGTTCGCGAGGAAAAGGAGATTGTAACCTTGCCCGAGGCGGAGGCGCAGGAGGTTCGAGAAATTTTCCAGAGCTACGGCCTGTCCTCCGAGGAATGCGCTACGGTGGTCGAATCGCTTCGCAAACGCCCCAAGGATTGGGTCACGTTTATGATGCGCTTCGAGCTGGGATTGGAGG
>JALYIN010000535.1 GCA_030775765.1 Verrucomicrobiota bacterium | reverse complement strand
GCCGCGATCCCGTCCAGGGTGGTCGCGTTCTTTTTCCACTCCAGGTAATCGGGAAAGGACGTGCCCGCTTCCTGGTCCGGCGTCTTGAGGAAAAACTCGGAGACCGCGATGAGGCGCTCCTGGTCCTGCATGAGCGGCATCGGGCGCAGCAAGAGCGCGTTGATCGACGAAAACATCGTCGTCGACGCGCCAATGCCGAGAGCGATCGCCAGGATGGCGATGGCCGTAAACCCCGGGGTCTTTACGAGCATCCGACAAGCGTATCTAAGATCTCGTAACATTGACCCCAGGCTTACGTTTACATGACCAGGATTCTAACTAACCAATCGACTCGTTAGGCTGCCATCCGATCTTCGACCACGCGGCCGTCGAAGAGATGGACGGTGCGATCCGCGTTCTCCGCGAAACGCTGGTCGTGCGTGACCATGCAGATCGTGGCGCCGCCGGCGTGCAGCTCCTTGAGCAGCGCCATGACGGCTTCGCCGTTCCGCGAATCGAGGTTGCCCGTCGGTTCGTCGGCGAGAAGAATGGCCGGCTTGCCCGCCAGAGCGCGCGCGACTGCGACGCGCTGTTGCTGGCCGCCCGAGAGCTGGCTAGGCAGATGCTTGGCGCGATGGCCCATGCCCACGCGCTCCAGCGCTTCGAGCACGAAAACTTTGCGTTCGCTCGAGGCCATGCCGCGATAGGTCAACGGCAGCTCGACGTTCTCGTAAACGGTGAGATCGCCGATGAGATTAAAGCTTTGGAAGATGAATCCGATCTCGCGGTTGCGGATGCGGGCACGCTCCGGGAACGACAGGTTCGCCACTTCGGTTCCCTTCAGCGAATAGCTGCCGCCCGAGGGCGTGTCGAGCAGGCCGAGGATGGAGAGCAGGGTCGATTTGCCGCAGCCCGAGGGCCCGGCGATCGAGACGTATTCGCCAGTCCGGATATCGAGATGGATGCCGGAGAGGGCGTGGGTTTCCACTTCGTCGGTCAGAAACACTTTCGTGACGCCGTCGAGGTGAATCAGGGTTTGGGCACCGTTCCCGCTGGAGGAACGAGTCGGCTGTTCGTTGATGGTTTCAGTTGAGGCCATGATGTTCGGTTTGTTCGGGGCGTTAGGTCGGTTGTCGTGGTTGGTTAGTTATCAGTTAAGGCGAATGCGTTCGTGGGCGTCCATGGAGCTGGTATCAGAAAGGATGACCTGGTCGCCGGGCTCGAGCCCGTTGATGATTTCAATCGTGTTGACCGAGCTGCGGCCGAGTTTCACCGGCGTCCGAACCGCTTCGGATGTTCCGGCAACAAGTTTGAAGATGCCGACGGTGTTGTTCTCCTGGCCAAAGGCCGGGCGGCCGACGTAGATCACATTATCTAGACGTTCCAGCTCGATCGTTCCGTCTACGCTAAGGTCTGGGCGCGCGCCTTTCGGCAGGTCGCCATCAATCGCCACGTCCACGGTCACCGTGCCCTGCTCGACTGCGGGGTCGACGCGAATCACGTGCCCGGCCACGATGCCATTTCGGGTATCGATCGAAGCCACCTGCGCGTTCACAATGTCCTTCGCCTGCGTCTCCGCGATCTTGACCTGCGCCTTCAGCTTTGTCGGATCGGCCACACGCGCGAGGTTATCGCCCGGTTTGATGCGTTGCCCGACTTGCACCGGCAACTGCTGCAGGACGCCGTTCATGCCCGCCTTCACATGAAGCTGCTGGACCTGGTCCATCTTTAGTTTCGCAAATTCTTTCGCCTGATCGACCGCGGCTTGTTTGGAAGCGATCTGAGGCTCAATCGAGCTGCGGGAAAATTCCAATCGCTTCGCTTCGATCGCATCGCGGTTCGCGAGTTCTGCTTCCTTCACCTTGGAGGTCTTGTAGACGAGCTCGGAAACGAGGCCGTTCTTCGCTAACTGGTCGTTCGTCTGCCGCTCCATCTTGGCCTGTTCGTACTCGGAGTGGACTTTCGCCGTCGTGGATTCCTGATCGAGCAACTCGCGCTGGAGCGTTGCCCGCAACGTTGTCAGCTCCGCCTCCACCCCTTTGGCTTTCGATTCCGCGTCGCCCGCCGCTTGTTCGAGTTCCGGGCTGGTCAATTCCAAAATCACCGTGTCGGTCTTCACTTCCGTGCCCGGCCAGATCACGATTTTTTCCACGCGCCCTTCGGTGTTCGCGGCGATCCAGCGAATGTCCACCGGCACCAGCGTTCCCAGCCCGCGCACCTGGCGGACCATCGGCCCGCGCTTGACCGTATCGATCCAGACCGTCGAACGGTCGATGCTGGGCACGGCTGGTTTTAATCGCGAAAGAAGAAAGGTAACCACAATCAAGCCCAGCACCGAGGCTGCAATAATGATGATGCGTTTGCGCCGTTTTTGTTTCGCGACGCCCGCACGCGGAACGTCCATAGATGATGTGGGTG
>JALYIN010000534.1 GCA_030775765.1 Verrucomicrobiota bacterium | reverse complement strand
CGTGTGACGTGTGACGTGTTGGGGAGCGAGGGAGGCGAAGCCAGTGACATGTGACGTGTTGGCGAGGCAGAATGCGCGGAGACGGGATGAAGAGAGTGACGTGTGACGAGATTATTTATCGCTGCTCAACTTCCGGCGCAGGCCATTTAGCATGCGACGAATATCATCGAGCACGATGAAGGCGGCTTTCGTGCTCTTCGCTTCCAAAAAGCCAAGTTCGATGCTCAAAATGAACTGTGTCTCAAGCTCTGCTGTTGAGCCCTCTGCCTGTGAAATGAACTGAATGAATTCGCCGGTCGTGTGACGTGCCTGACCTTCGGCAATATTTGAGGGGATCGAAATCGCTGCTCGTCGCATCTGCGAGACGAGCCCAAATTTTTCCTCTCCGGGGAACTTCGTTGTCAGTTGGTAGGTGGCCTTAGCGAGGCTGATTCCCTTCTGCCAAACGATAAGATCTTTGTAGTTCTGGGTCTTCTTTTCCATGGGGACCTTCTACCGGAAATCTCGCCAGTCGTCACCCGTCACTTGTCACACGTCACTGTCTAGGTGCCTAGGCGCCATCGAGGTGCATTGCCTGCAGGATACGTTGCGGTCTGGGCAGATAGTGGCGGGAAGGATCGAAAGAGAAGATTACGCGGGGGACGCGGCCAACGATGGCGGCGCGCGGGACCGGACCGATGAACCGGGAATCAGCGCTGTTATCGCGCGAATCGCCCATCATGAAATATTGGTTCGGCGGCACGATGAATGGGCCGAAGTTTCTTAAGGCCTGCCGGCCCGGCAGTCCCAGAACGTAATGATCGCACGTTTCCAGGTGCTCGATGGCGACGACTGGGTTCGCATCCTCGAAGACGTCGTGCCGGAAAGGCGCTGCATCCGCGGACGAATACTGCTGCGGGACGCCGTTCAGGTAGAGGATGTGGTTCCTCAGCTGGACGGTGTCGCCAGGCAAACCGACGACGCGTTTCACCAGCCGGGTGCCATCCACCGGCGAAAAGAATACGACCACATCCCCGCGACTGGGATTGCCCCAGGTGGAAAGATGCAGAGTGGTGAACGGGACTTTCAAGTCGTAGGCCAGCTTGTTTACGAAAACCAATTCGCCCTCGAGGATCGACGGCTTCATCGACCCGGTAGGCACCCAGTTCCAATCGGCGACGGCCGACTTGAATGGGATGACGATCATGAAGATGAGCGCGAAAGAACGCAGCCATTCGCGCCAGATTTTGTCGGCCATGCGTTTCACGGCCAAAGGATAAAGTAGAACTTAGAAAAGGCGAACACGTGCGAGCGGGAAGCAGCACGGGAGCCGGGGACACAGCTAGAGGTTGGCACACCTTGTGACCGCCGTGTTAAATCTTCAGAAGTGTGGTTTTCGTCAGGAACCCATTTCCTCCATCGCCTTCTGCATCTCGTCGGGGGTGACGTCGCGGACATGCGTGCCGATCGACCATTGATGACCGAAGGGATCTTCGACTTTGCCATAGCGATCGCCCCAGAACATGTCGGCGAGAGGCATCGTGACTTTCGCGCCGGCGCGTACCGCCTGGTCGAACGCCGCATCCGCATTCTCGACGTAGAGATGGATGGTGACCGGCGAACCCTTGAAATGCTTCGCCCCGAACGATTCCCACTGGGGCATCTCGTCGTTCAGCATAATGACCGAATCGCCGATCCGGATGCTGGCGTGCATCACTTTCCCGTCCGAGCCCGGCATCCGGCTCAGCTCGACCGCGCCGAAGGCGTTCTTGTAAAATTCGATGGCCTCAGCCGCGCCGGCGCAAATCAGGTGCGGTGTAACAGTGTGCATTCCTTCCGGGATCGGGTTCATGAAAGGAAGATGCCGAAGAACGGAACGACTGAAAAGTTGAAAGCGCTAAAAACGTCCAGGCCAGAAGTCCGAGGGCGGAGTTTACCGCGGATTGGTTGTGATTTTTGGGGAGGCACCGCGAATCACTCTAGTAAGAATGCTTAATCCTCCGCTACAACTTACCGCCGCTTCTGTCATGAGTGTCGCGCCCGATCAGCGTCTTACCGCCGATGCTCGGCCTGGTAATCGTTCACGACGAGGCAGGCGTGAATGACGCCGGGGATCCAGCCGAGGAGCGTGAGAAGCAGGCTGAGAAGAAAACTAAGCGGGCGGCCGGTCATCAGCACGGCAACCGGTGGCAGAGCGACGCAGAAAAAGTAGCGGAGGGCTTTCAAGGAAGTCGGAGGCCAGAGATTAGTCTTAGCTTGGCCCGGACATGCGGACAGTGGGATCTGTTTTTTCCAAAGCGGCACCGGTGTCCGATTGGCCGCTCTTTTTCAATTCCGCCTGAGTGTGGACGCGCTTGGTCGTCTGGTTGGTCTGCGTTTGGGTGGTGGTAGACGGATTGGTCGCACAACCGCACAAGAGCGCACCCGCACCGATCAGGACCCCAAAAGCACGATATCGAATCTGCATCACACGATTAATACGTGTTCGCCTGTGGCTTTGGTCGCTATTTCCGGGCGGGAGTTGCAATTAGCGGGCCTTCGCACCGCGTTAAGAAAAAGGCAGAACCCATCCGGCGCGCAGCTCAGTTCCGTATTGTTTGCAATGAATACCAAATTTATCGCTTTCACTTTTCTCGCTCTGGCCGCTGTTCTTCTGGCCGGCTGCGGCACCACTGAAACGACGACGACCACAACGCGGACCCGCGAACAAAGCTCCCTTTACGCGCGGTAAGAGCAGCACCGGCTCGTCAGGCGTCGGACTATCGGCGCACACGGCGGCTCGATCATGCGCTTTGGTCCGCGGCAAATCCGCGGCGCCAAATAAAATATACGGGGATTCCGGTTAGCACGAGCAGGTAGCCAATGCCGGAAGTCGTCGGTGCGAGGTAGGCGAGATCGACGATTAGGAACGCCGCCAGAACCACGGAGACGATCGGCACCAGCGGGTATCCCCACGTCCGATAGGGCCGGGGCGCGTCCGGTTTCTTCTTTCGAAGAACGATGACCGCGACCACCAGCAACACGTAGAATACCAGGTCGGCGGAGACGATGTATTCCAGGAGCTGCGTGTAAACGTTGCCGTAACTGACGGCGCCCGTTGCCGGATCGGTGGCTATCGTTCGCGGCAGCGTGAGAAGCACAGTCCAGATCGCCTGGGCGACGAGCGCCGCGGCCGGAACACTGCGGCGATTGACGGCAGCGATGCGGCGGAAAAACAAGCCGTCTCTGGCCATCGCGTAGTAAACGCGCGCACCGGCCAGGATAAGTCCGTTATTGCAACCGAACGTCGAGATCATGATCGCCGCGGCCATGGCAAGCGCGCCGGGCCGGCCGAAAACAGAATTCATGACGGCGACGGCGACCCGGTTCTGCGGTGCGTGTTGAATTTCTGAAAGGGGCAGGACCCCGACGT
>JALYIN010000533.1 GCA_030775765.1 Verrucomicrobiota bacterium | reverse complement strand
TGCTCATTGTTGGCGGCTTTGACTCAGGGGCGGCGCTGGTGACATTGATTTATGGCTCCTTGGTTTTGGTACGCTGTCGTGGCGGCCGTCTTGTACGGCGCGCATCAAATCTTCACCCGGCTCGCTTCCGATCACATCGGGGACGGCCTCGGCGGTTTCGTCGTCGAGGCGACGGCTGCACTCACCATTTTGCTCTACCTCGCGGCCCTGTGGCTCACGTCTCGATGGGAGCAGAAGTTCAGTTCTGTGGGATCAACTACTCCGCCCTTACCGGAATCTGTGTGGGCGCAGGAACGATTGCGTTCTTCCTGCTCTTTCAAAAAGGCGGGCCGCTCTCGTCGGTGCCGGCGATTCTGGCGGGCGGCGCGGCGATCATGGCCATCGCGGGCATTTTGTTTTTTCAAGGAGCCAGCCTCGTTCTCGAGGATCGCTGGAATCATCCTGGCGCTAGCGGGCTTGTTTCTTCTGCGCTCGTAACGCGTAACCCGACCTGACAAGCTTCCGGAACAAGCGAGTGTTGTCGACGCGCGGCCCTTGTTGTGCTACTCATGGGGTAATGCGGAAGACAGTAGCGATCCTGTTTGCAGTCTTTTTGGCACTGTTGGTAATGCCGCTCCAACTGCCGGCGGCATCTTGCATTTTCTCGAATTCTTCGAGCCAGCGGGCCTGCAAGAGCAAGTGTTGCGCGAACATCATCTGTTGCGCGGTCTCGGAGAAAAACAACGCCCCTGCGTCACACCCGCTCGACCAGGGCACTGTTTCGAAACAGGTAATCGGGTTTGTCTCCGTTCCAGTGATCAGCACGCACGTTCTGGCATGCGTGGCTGAGCCCATTTCCGCAAGCGCGCCAGTCCGGGCGCATTCACCGCCTCCTCTGGCGGCGACCTGCATTCGTCTCATCTGATCCAAAGACGCTGACACCCGAGGTGTGCCCATTTACCGGCATGCCCGCGTTTCAATCGCAGTCTTGGATCAATGAAAACACACACACTCTTATTCCTATTAGTTACAACTTTATCGCTGCCAACTGAGCGCGCCGGGGGGACCGACGAGCCAGGAGGGCCGTCGCGTGCACTCTCGCTGAGGGAAGTGACGCGCATTGTCGCGGACCGTAATCCGGCGATCAGGGAAGCCTTGCGCCGCTGGGACGCGGCGAAGCAGCGCGTCATCCAGGAAGGCGCGTGGGACGATCTGCGAGTTTCCGGCACGTCGAAAGTGCGCCGATACGTCGACATTCCGCCGAACGCGTTTACCGACCAGATGGTATCGGTGGAGCAGGCGATCCCCATTTCCGGCAAGAATCGAGTGCGGGCCCAGATCGCGGCGGCGGATGCGGTCACCGCGTTTGAGCAGGTGCGCCGGCAGCAGCTCGATGTCCTGACGAAAACCCGGTCCGCTTATTTCCGTCTCGCGAATGCTTTCGCTCAAATCGAGTTGAACAAGAAAAATTATGAATCATTGACGCAGATCGCGGAGATCGGCCGTTCCCGGTATGAAGTGGGAACGCAAAGCGCGGCCGACGTTCTGATGTCGGAAACCGAAGCGGCCAAGCTCCTCGAAGTGCGCCGCGACTTGGAGCGAAACGTCGCTGCCGAACAATCGCAGCTCAACGTGCTCATGAATCGGGACGCGTTCGCGCCGCTCGCGATTCGCGATGACGATTCGGTCGGGCACCGAGAATTTTCGATCGCGGGTCTGCGCGCCACGACCCTATCGAATCGGCCTGAGGTCCGAGCCGCGCGTGCGCGCATCGCGGCAAGCGAGGCGACTGTTCGGCTCTCCCATCGCGCCTGGATTCCCGATCCCTCCTTCAAGGTCGAGGGCCAGCGTTACAACGAATCCGGCCAGTCACTGAGCGAACTCGATGCCGGCATTTCTTTCAGCATCCCCTGGGGCAATCCCTGGAAATACTCGGCCGGTGTCAGCGAAGCGCGAGCGAACCTCGCCGCGGCGCAGGCTGGGCTCGAGCGATCTGAAACCGAAGCGGTCGGCTCGCTGCGCGATGCGTTGCAAAAAGTTACGACAGCACATCATCACGTTGAGCTCTTCGGCGACAAGCTCGTCCCGCAGATGCGCCAAGCCTTCCAGGCTACGCAGCTCGCCTATGAAAACGGCAAAGCGACTTTCACCGAGTGGATCACCGTGCAACGCAATCTTCGCGACGTGGAAGCCGAGGCGCGCATGCACCTGGCGGATTACCAAACCGCGCTCGCTGAACTGGAGTCGGTGGTCGGCGCGGATCTCAAACTTTTTCCCGCCAGTAACTCAGCACCAACAACAAAATGAAAACAACCATCCACTTCCTCGCCATCCTTTCCATCGTCGCTTTCGCGCTGGTCACGGCCTGTTCGAGAACACCCATTCAGACGAAGCCACCCGACGTCGACTACTACACCTGCACCATGCATCCCTCGGTGCACGTGGAAGCGCCGGGCAAATGCCCGATCTGTGGCATGGAACTCGTGCCCGTAAAAAAAAGAGACGGCGGAGCGCCTTCGGCGTCACCGAGCGGAACGCAAACGTCAGCGAACCATGAGTTCGTGGTTCCAGTCGAGCGGCAGCAGCAAATCGGAGTTACCTACGCCAAAGTCGAACGTCGACTGCTGCACAAGGAAATTCGCGCCGTGGGCACGGTGGAACCGGACCTGCAAAAGCATTGGGCGTTCGTGGCGCGCGCGGACGGGTACGTCCAAGAACTCATCGTCGCGTCCGCTGGCCAGATCGTCGAGAAGGACCAACCGCTCCTTTCCATCTACAGCCCCGACCTAGCGACCACGACGCGCGAATTGGTGATGCTCTTACGGATGCGGGATGAAGCGAAGACGCCAGCCGCGCGCGAGACCCCGCTGCGATTGATCAAGGCGGCGAAAGCGCGTTTGCAGCAATGGAACATCACACCGGATCAAATCGGGGAGTGGGAGAAAAGCCGGACTGCGACGGAAGTAATTACTCTGCGGTCGCCCTTCCGCGGTGTTGTCCAGGAGTTGCCCGCGCATCAGGGCGTGGCCGTGAAAGTCGGCGACCATCTCGTGGATGTCGCCGATCTCTCCACGGTTTGGGTTTGGGCGGAGTATTACGAAAGCGAACTGGCAGGGTTGAAGAGCGGCCAGACGGTTTCGGTCACGAGCAAATCGTTTCCCGACGCGGCGTTCGAAGGAACCGTTGCGGTCGTCAATCCATTCGTGGATCAAAGCAAACGCACTTCGCGAGTGCGCATCGACATTCCCAATCCGGATTTCAAACTGCGGCCGGGCATGTATGCGGACGTGGCGCTTGCCCTGGAGGCTGGAGAGCATCTCGCCATTCCGGTGAGCGCGGTGATGCCAACCGGAGAGCACAACATCGCCTTCGTCGACAAGGGCGGCGGCAAAATCGAGCCGCGCGATCTGAAGCTGGCGGGCCAATTTGGCGACTCGTACGCCGTCGAGTCTGGTCTGAGTGAAGGCGAGCGCGTCATCGCCAGCGCAAATTTCCTCATCGATTCCGAGGCGAAAGTGCAGGGGGCGCTGGCCGATTTTCACCAGCACTAACGGGAAACGGCGATGATTGAGCGACTGATCGACTGGAGCGCGCGGAACAAATTTTTTGTGTTCCTGCTGAGCGCGCTTGCGATCGCGATTGGCCTCTTTGGGATTTACCAGACGCCGCTCGATGCAATTCCGGATCTGAGCGACGTGCAGGTGATCGTTTACACGGATTGGGAAGGCCGTTCACCGGACCTGATGGAAGATCAGGTCACTTACCCGATTTCCTCGCTCTTTATCGCGGCGCCGAAAGTGAAGTTCGTCCGGGGCGAATCGATGTTTGGCAAGTCGTTTGTTTACGTCATTTTCGAGGATGGCACCGACATCTACTGGGCGCGCTCACGTGTCCTTGAATATCTGAACTCGATTCGCGGCTCGCTCCCCGAAGGCGTGAATCCGGTGCTCGGACCAGACGCGACAGGCGTCGGTTGGGTTTTCGAATACGCGCTCGTCGATGACAGCGGCAAACACGATCTTGGCGAGCTGCGTTCCCTTCAGGATTGGAATCTGCGGTACGCGCTGGAAGCGGTGAAGGGTGTCGCGGAAGTCGCGCCGGTCGGCGGATTCGTAAAGGAGTATCAGGTCGATCTCGATCCAAACGCGCTGGTCGCGCATCGCATTCCACTTAGCGATGTCGTTGGCCGCATCCGCGCCAGCAACAACGACGTAGGCGGCAAGACGTTCGAAGTGGGGAGCACGGAGTATTACGTCCGGGGCCGCGGCTACATCAAAAGTGTCGCCGACATCGAGAACGTGGTGCTGAAAGTGGATAACGGCACGCCCGTTTACGTCAGGAACGTCGGCACCGTGCATCTCGGTCCGGCCTTCCGTCGCGGCGTGGCGGACCTGGATGGGAAAGGCGAGGTCGTGGGCGGAATTGTCGTCATGCGCTACGGCGAAAACGCTCTCCGCGTGATCGACGGCGTTAAAAGCAAACTCGAGGAAATCAAATCATCGCTGCCGCCCGGGGTGCGCATCGTGCCGACCTATGATCGCAGCGACCTGATCCGGCGCGCAATTTCCACGCTGCGGGAAAAACTCATCGAGGAAAGCATCGTGGTGGCGCTCGTCTGCATCGTCTTTCTCTGGCACGTCCGCTCCGCGCTGGTCGCGATCATCACGCTACCGATCGCCATTCTCCTCTCGTTCGTGCCGATGTTTTATCTGCATCTCACCAGCAACATCATGTCGCTCGGGGGGATCGCGATTGCCATCGGCGCCATGGTCGATGCCGCGATCATCATGGTCGAGAACGCGCACAAGTCTCTCGAGCATTTTCGTGAAGAGCATCAGCGCGATCCGACCAACGCGGAACGGATCGCGACCATCATCGCCGCGGCAAAAAGCGTCGGACGCCCGCTCTTCTTTTCCCTGCTTGTCATCACGGTGAGTTTCATCCCGGTCTTTACCCTGAGCGCCCAGGAGGGCCGGATGTTCAAGCCGCTCGCGTTCACAAAGACGTTTTCGATGTTCTTCGCTTCATTGCTGGCGGTAACCCTCGTGCCGGCGCTCATGACTCTGCTGATTCGCGGCAAGATTGCGCCTGAGTCGCGCAATCCAGTCAACCGATTCCTGCTGGCTCTTTACGAGCCGGTCGTGACTTTCGTGCTGCATCACCGCCGGCTTGTGCTGGGATGCGCCGCGCTCCTCCTCCTGCTGACGATCTTCCCGTTTCTCAAACTCGGGAAGGAGTTCATGCCGCCGCTCAATGAAGGGACCCTGCTTTACATGCCGACTTCCGTCCCGGGAATGGCGATCAATGAGGCGACGAGAATCCTGCAAATTCAGGACCAGCAACTGAAGAAGTTTCCAGAAGTGGAAACGGTGTTTGGCAAGGCGGGCCAGGCCGAAACTGCGACCGATCCCGCCCCACTCTCGATGTTTGAAACGATAGTGACGTTCAAGTCCTTGTCGGAATGGCGGGCAGGAATGACGTGGGAAAAGCTGCTGGCGGAGATGAACACGGCTCTCCACACGCCCGGCATGAGCAATATCTTTTGGATGCCCATCCAGACGCGCACCGAAATGCTCACAACGGGCATGCGGAGCAATCTTGGGATCAAAGTCTTCGGGCCTGATCTGGGGGGAATTCAGCATGCCGCCGTGCAGATTGAACGTGCCCTGACCGGGTTTCGTGATACGCGTTCTGTTTTCGCCGAGCGCACCACGGGCGGATACTTTCTCGATTTCACCGTCAATCGCGAGGCGGCCGCGCGTTACGGCCTGACGGTTCAGGACGTGAACGACGTGGTTGAAACAGCCATCGGTGGCAAGACCATCACAACCACGATCGAGCGGCGTGAGCGTTACCCCGTCAATGCGCGATACGCGCGCGATTTCCGGCAGGATCTTGGCGCGATCAAGCGCGTCCTCGTCCCAACGCCAAGCGGGGCGCAAGTGCCCATCGAACTTCTGGCTGACATCAATTACAAGACCGGGCCGCCCAGTATTCGCAGCGAGAATGGGCAACTTGTGGGCTTCGTCTTCGTCGACGTAACCACGAGCAACATCAATGGCTATGTGCGCGCCGCCTCGCAGCGCATCTCGGAAACCGCTCACCTGCCACCGGGTTACACCATGCAGTGGAGCGGACAATTCCAGTACCTGAAGCAAGCCGAGGAACGTTTGAAATTCGTCGTGCCGCTCACACTCGCGATCATTTTCGTGCTGCTCTATATGAATACGCGCTCGGTAGCCAAGACGTTCATCGTTTTGCTGGCAGTGCCTTTTTCTCTCATCGGCGCATTTTGGTTGCTCGCGCTTCTCGGTTATCACATGAGCGTCGCCGTCTGGGTGGGTCTCATCGCGCTTGCCGGCATTGATGCGGAGACGGGCGTCGTGATGCTGCTCTATCTCGATCACGCCTACGAAAAATTTCGCAGCGAAGGCCGGCTTCGCTCCATGCATGATCTGCGGAATGCAATTCGTGAAGGCGCGGCCGAACGGATTCGGCCAAAGATCATGACTGTATGTGCGATTCTATTCGGTCTTCTCCCAATTATGTGGTCCGCCACCACCCAGGCGGGTGCCGATATTATGAAACGAATCGCCGCGCCGATGATCGGCGGCGTCATCACGTCAGCGATCCTCGAGCTGCTTCTCTATCCGGTAATTTACGCTCTCTGGAAGGAGCGATCTTTGCGAGGCGGCGCGAAGTGAAGAGCCGGTCTGTTTTTGCTGAGGCGTTGAATTCCGAATTACTCGCCGCGCCGCCCGCCTTGACTATATTCCTTAACAGGGATATAGATTCGGGATGAAACTCTCTGATCTCCGCTCGGTCCTCGAAAAGCATCCGGACACATCGCCGCGTTTTGTCTTGCCTGATGGCGATTTCATCCCGGCTCACGCCCACGTCACCGAAGTCGGCCATGTCGTGAAGAACTTCATCGATTGCGGTGGCGTGATGGGGAAGAGTGAAACCGTCCTGCTTCAGACTCATGTCGGCCAGGACATTGATCACCGGCTGAAATCGGAACGGTTCGCGAAAATCCTCCAGCTCGGGGAGCGGGTCCTGCCCCACGATCAACTCGACGTCGAAGTCGAATACGATTGCTGCGTGGTGGCGCAGTATCCGGTCGCAGACGTTCAACCGGCCGGCGAACATCTCGACGTCATTCTCGCGAAAGGGCGCACCCAATGTCTCGCGCAGGAACGGCGGAAAGCCGCGGAGACGGCGGACGCGTGCTGCGGCACTGGGTCAGCTTGTTGCTGAGTCGGATGGACCTGATTCAAATCTACCAGTGCTTCTGCGCCCGGACGCGGTTGCGCATTCTCAACCTGCTGGCGCAATCGCCTCTGTGCGTCTGCCATTTCCAGTCGATTCTCGACGAGCCACAGGTCAAAATTTCCAAGCACCTCGCCTACCTTCGCGCGCGGGGAATGGTGAGCGTCGAGCGCGATCAAAACTGGATGACTTACTCGCTCCCGCAAGAGCGCGCGCCCGAGCTGGAAACGAACCTGAAATGTCTTCAGGATTGCGTGCAGTCGGACAAAGTCCTGGCGCGCGATCTAAAAAAACTGGGTGTAATCCAAAAGAATTGTTGCGACCCGAGGACCGCGTTTCACAAATCCGCTCGCGACCGGAGACGATATGGCAAAGCGAAACGTCCTGTTCATTTGCGTCCATAACAGCGCGCGCAGCCAGATGGCGGAGGCGTTCCTCAACGAGATCTGCGGCGATACCTTCGCGGCGGAAAGTGCAGGGCTGGAGCCCGGAACGATCAATCCTCTCGTGGTGGAAGTGATGAAGGAAATCGGCATCGATTCTTTCGGAAAAGAAAGGCCAGGCGGTGTTTGATGTCTGGAAGTCCGGTCGGAGGTTTTCGTATATCGTCGCGGTCTGCGCCGAGGCGGAGTCAAAGGGCTGCCCCATTTTTCCCGGCGTGACGACCCGATTGAACTGGCCTTTCCCCGATCCTTCGCAGGTAACAGGCACTGATGAAGAGAAACTCACGCAAGTCCGCAGGATTCGTGACGACATCCGCGCCCGGGTTGAAGAGTGGCGCGAGACCGTTCTGCACCGGCGAACTCGATGATGGAGAGGGATAATCCCCCTTTACTGTTTGCGCGATTTTGAGGACAAGAAGGCTGCAGCCCTTCTGTGCCCGAAAACTCATCCGCATAATGAAAAGAATCATTCCCGTCGCATTCATTCTGGCGGTTGCGGGCGTTTGCGCGAACTCCGCGCACGGGACAACGAAGGGGCTGAGCCAAATCGTGACTCCCGATTTGCAGCCGGAGGGCGACCTTTCCCTGAGCCTGCAAGTCCAGGACAAGCGCATCGCCAACCCTTATCAATTCCAAGCGGAACTCGGCCTGACGAAATGGGCCGAGGTCGCTGTCTTCCAGGGCTTCAAGCCTAATGAGGAGATTATCGGGACGGAGATCGGTCTCTTGCGGACGGAGCCCTGCCTCCTATCGATCGGGTTCATCAACTGGTCGCCGCGCAGCCACGTCGATCCCCAGCCCTACATCGAAGCCGGTTACTACACTGAGCACCACAAGGTCATCGTCGGCGCCATCCATGCCGGTTATAAGAACGAAGCCATTCTTGGTTACGCTTACGATTTCAACAAGCAGTGGCGGGTGCAGGTGGACTTCCAAAGCGGCCGGGAGAATTCATCCACGATTGGCGTCACCTGGAACATGACCCCGAATTTCCAAATGAATCCCGCCGTTTACGTGACCAACGACCACCGGCATGACCTGATG
>JALYIN010000532.1 GCA_030775765.1 Verrucomicrobiota bacterium | reverse complement strand
CTCGACAGCATGTCGCCTTACGCGCGCCAGTTCGTCGAGCAGCTCGAGAAACCGGATGTCGATCTGGTCGAGGGCGTGCCGCCCAGTGTCGCGATCGAGCAACGGGTCACGCGCGGTGGCGGCAAATCGACCGTCGCGACCGTCACCGAGGTGTACCATTTTTTGCGGCTCCTTTTTGCGAAAACCGGAACGCAGTTTTGTCCCGACTGCGATCTACCGGTAGAAAAACAGAGCGTCGCCGCGATCGTGCGCCAGCTCGAGACGGCGGTGAAACGCGGCCCGCTCAAAGTGCTGGCCCCGCTCGTCAAAGCACGGAAAGGGTTCCACAGCGACGTGGCGCGCTGGGCGGAGCGCCAGGGGTTCGACACCCTTTTCGTCGATGGCCAACTCCTGCCGATCGCGCAGTTCCGGAAACTGGAGCGATTCAAGGAACACACCATCGACGTCGTCGTCGGCGCGATCGACGCGAGGCGCATCCTAAAGGCGCGCAATCTCGTTCAGCGCGCACTCGACATCGGCCGTGGCACCGCGCATCTGCTCGACGCCAAACATCGTCTCACGGTGATGAGCACGGAGATGAGTTGTCCCGGTTGCGGTCGCGCCTTCGAGGAACTGGATCCACGCTTGTTCTCCTTTAATTCGCCGCACGGGGCCTGCCAGGAGTGTGGCGGGTTCGGCGAAATCTGGAATCGCGCGAAGCAAACCGGGACAGAAGATACGGGCGATTCGGTTTTGGAAAATGAATTGGCGGCGGAGCGTGAATCGGAATGGATCGACGAAGAGGAGGCGGTCCCTTGTCCGGCCTGCCACGGATCGCGTTTGAATCCGATAGCGCGGCATGTCCGATTACAAGAGCACACCATCGATCATTTCACGGCGCTTTCGGCGGGCGAAGCGTCGCAGTTGCTCGGCAAGCTGCGTTTCCGCGGCAATCAAAAAACCGTGGCCGACGATCTCGTCCCGGAGATATCGCAGCGTCTCCGTTTCATGCAGAACGTGGGACTCGGTTATCTGGCGCTTGGACGTTCGGCGAAAACCTTGAGCGGCGGCGAATCGCAGCGGATCCGTCTCGCCGCGCAACTCGGCTCAAATTTACGTGGCGTCCTCTACGTTCTCGACGAACCGACAATAGGCCTTCATCCGCGCGACAACCTGCGCTTGCTCGAAACGCTGACCGCCTTGCGGCGGAAAGGAAACTCACTCGTTATCGTCGAACACGACGAAGAAACGATGCGCCGGGCTGACCACATCATCGATCTTGGACCGGGCGCCGGGATGCACGGCGGCAAAGTCGTTGCGCAGGGAACGCTGAGCGAGATCGAAAAAAACGGGAACTCGGAAACCGGGCGATGCCTGAAGCACCCGCTCTGTCACCCGACGCGAAACGAGCGGCGTTCGTTAGGCGACGTCGAGCAATGGATCGAGATCCGCGGCGCGCGGGCGAACAATTTGAAGGACGTCAGCGTGCGATTCCCAGTCGGGCGTCTTTCGGTGATCACCGGAATTTCCGGGTCGGGAAAATCCACTCTGATGCGGTCGGTCCTCCTGCCGGCGGTCAGGGAAACGTTGAAGAGCAAAAGGGGCGCGCAGCGAGAATTCGTTTCGACGATTACCGGTGTCGACGCTTTCGAGACGGTTTACGAAGTGGACCAGTCGCCGATCGGGAAGACGTCGCGCTCCACGCCCGCCACCTACATCAAAGTCTTCGACGAGATCCGAAAACTGTACGGGCAACTGCCGGTCTCGCGGGTGCGCGGTTATTCTCCGAGCCGGTTTTCGTTCAATACGGAAGGCGGACGTTGCGAGACCTGCGCCGGCCAGGGTGCGATCAAGCTGGAGATGAGCTTTCTCCCGAGCAGTTATGTGCCGTGCGAAGACTGCGGCGGGCGGCGTTACAACGCGCAGACGCTCGAAGTGCTCTACAACGAGAAAAGCATCGGCGACGTGATGGAGATGACGATCGAGCAGACCGCGACGTTCTTTGCCACGAACCAAAAGATCGCGCGGCCGCTTTCGCTCCTGGTCGACACCGGGCTCGGATATCTGAAGCTGGGCCAGCCGAGCCCGACGTTGAGCGGCGGCGAAGCGCAACGGCTCAAGCTCGTCACGGAACTCACTCGCGGCGTCGGGCGCGCCCTGAATGAGCGCATCCGGAAAATGCGGAAGCCGAAATCGACGCTCTATCTTTTGGAGGAACCGACGATCGGTCTCCACATGGCCGACGTGGAGTTACTCCTGAAGGTGTTGCACCGGCTGGTGGATGAGGGCAACACCGTGATCGTGATCGAGCATAACGTCAGCATCATGGGCGAAGCGGATTACATCGTGGATATGGGACCTGAGGCGGGCGCGGAAGGCGGAGAAGTCGTCGTGAGCGGCGCGCCGGAAGAGGTCGCGAAGAATCGGGTGAGCCGCACGGCGCCGTTTTTGCGCGACGTATTGAAGACCAAGCGGCGCAAACAAAACCTGTCATCCCGAGCCGCGTAGACGGCGAGGCTTCTGCTCGTTTCTATTGCCGCACGCTGAAACATCGCGCAAGATCGCTCCGCCCAATGCTCGCCTATTACGTTCACAACCTCGATCCATTCATCTTCCGAATCTCGGGTAACGTCGGGCCGCGCTGGTACGGGATGGCATATGTGCTGGCATTCGTTTTCGCGTTTCTCGTCCTGCGAGTCCTTTCGAAGCGGGGCTATCTCGATCTGCCCGCCTCGGTCCTCGGCGATTTCGTCACCTGGGTCGCGCTCTTCGGCGTCATGATCGGCGGCCGGCTCGGCTACGTATTTTTTTACAAGCCTCAAATGCTGCAGGATCCGATGTCGATTTTGAAAGTGTGGGAAGGCGGGATGTCCAGCCACGGCGGGATTATCGGCGTGGTGGTTTTCACGCTCATCTATTCGCGGCGCCACAAACTTCCCTGGACCAATCCCGGCGATAATCTTTGTGTCGTCGCACCGATCGGACTGTTTCTCGGGCGCTGCGCGAATTTCATCAACGGCGAGCTCTATGGCCGCGTCACGAGCGTTTCCTGGGCGGTCCAGTTCCCGAAAGAACTGCTCGACGCGGGGAACGCCGCGGAAGCCGATCGTGCTCTCG
>JALYIN010000531.1 GCA_030775765.1 Verrucomicrobiota bacterium | reverse complement strand
CCTCGATCTACCGGCCCTACACGGAAAGCCCGGTGAGATCTTTGCAGAATGCGATCCCGGATCTCGGTGGACAACCGCTCCCTGACGGAGGCCCGTCCTCCTTGCGATTTCTTTTGCTTGCCAGCGTGGAGCCGCGCAAAGGCCAGGATGTTTTCGTCAAAGCCCTGGCGCGATTACCGAAGGAGGTTCAGAAAGCAGCCCAATTTGAAATCGCCGGGCGCATTCTCGATCCCGATTTCTGGCCGACGATCGATTCCATCGCGAAGCAGATCGAGAACCTCACCGTGAGCGGCGCTGTCAGTCACGCGGAGGCGATCGCGAAGTTAACAACCGCCGACGTGATTGTCTCGCCGTCGCGCGATGAAGCGATGCCGACTGTGACGATTCTCGAAGCGATGAGTCTCGGTCGCGCGATCATCGCCTCGAATGTCGGTGGCGCCGCGGAGTCGTTTACCGATGGGGTAAACGCACTACTCGTTAGGCCGGAAGCGCCTGATGAACTGGCGACAGCGATCCGGCGGCTAATCGAAAATCGCCCGCTCGTTCGCGAGCTGGGACGTAAAACGCGCCAGACCTACGAGGAAGGATTTACGATCGAACGGTTCGGTGCCCAATTTTCAAAGTTGATGAGCGCGACGATTTCCGCGGCGAAATCGAAATGACATAAGGGTGGCGACACGCTCACAGAATAACGGAGCGACAAACCGGCCGCGGGTCCTGTTTCTTTCCCACGAAACGACTTTGAGCGGCGCACCGATCCAGTTGGTGCATTTGGCGGGTTGGCTCCAGGAGGCCGGCTGGAACATCCTGGTCGCGACCCCCGACCACGGACCGATTTCGGAAATGCTCGGGGCCGCTCAAGTGCCGACGGTGGTGGAACCGACGCTGCTCACGGATCTCACGCATGCGTGGTTGCGCGAGCGGTGCCGGGAATTCGACGTGGTTGTCGCGAACACCATCGCAAGCTGGCCGGCGATCCGCGCGGCGCATCTCGAGGACAAACCGGCGCTCTGGTACTTGCACGAAACGCTTGTGGCAGTGCGGCTGATTCGCGCGATCCCGGAGATGGCGTCGGCCCTCACCATGGCCGGCCTGCTCGTCACGCCCACGCGGCAGACAGCGCGCATTTACGAAGGACTGACCGAAGCGCCGATTGAGATCGTTCCGTATGGCATTCCGCGTCCGCCGGTTCTTTCCTCGAGTCATAGCGACCGAATCCGCTTCCTCACTCTCGGTTCGTTCGAGCCGCGGAAAGGCCAGGATGTTTTGGCGGAAGCAATTTCCAAAATGGATGGCGCCAAACGCCAGCGTTGCTCATTCAAAATGGCCGGACGTGTCCTGGACGACGCATTTTACGATGGATTGAAAATGGCGGTGGCCGATCTCGAGCAGGTCGAGTTGATCGATGCGCTCGATCACGCAAGCGCGCTGACACTGTTGAATGAGACAGATGTCCTGGTCCTTCCTTCGCGCGATGAAACGATGCCGATCGCGATCCTCGAAGCGATGGGGCTCGGTAAGGCAGTCATCAGCACCGATGTCGGCGGAGTGCGCGAGTGGCTCCGCGATGGGATGAATGGATTGCTTGTTAAAAAGGAGAACCCGGCAGCGCTCGCGGCGGCGCTCGCGGCTTGTGCGAACGAGCGGAAATTCGTCGAGCAACTCCAGGCTGCCGGCGGCCGCACCTTCGATCGGCATTTTACCCTTGATCGTTTCGCGTCTCGATTTGCAGCGCTCCTTCTCTCGATCGGACGCCGCGGGGAGAAAAAGGCCGACGAGTACCAAAGTTGGATCGAGCGCTTTGATTCTCCGACGCCGGCAACCGTCGCGAGTATGAGGAGCGAGCTGCGGCTTTTGCCAAGGCATCCGCTGGTTTCGATCATCCTGCCGGTTTACAATCCAGAGCTTCGCTTTCTTAAAGCCGCGATCGAATCGATTCGGAATCAGATTTACGAACGTTGGGAACTTTGCATTGCCGACGACGCTTCGACCGACCCGCAGATCAGGCCTTTCCTGGAAAAGACCGCGGCCACGGACGCCCGGATAAAGGTGACGTTCCGCGAAAAGAACGGGCACATCTCCGCTTGCTCGAATTCAGCGCTAGAGCTCGCTACCGGCGACTGGTGCGGGCTTCTCGATCAGGACGATGCCTTCGCGGAACACGCGCTCGCGTGGGTCGCACTCGAGACCGAACGCCATCCCGACGCCGGGCTTATCTACTCCGATGAAGACAAGATCGATGAAGATGGCTTGCGCTCGAATCCGTTCTTCAAGCCGGATTGGAATCCCGAGCTTTTCCTCGGGCAGAACTACATCAATCATCTCGGTTGTTATCGGACAGACGTGCTTCGCGAGATCAACGGCTTCCGCGAAGGATTTGAAGGTTCGCAGGACTACGATCTCGCGCTTCGTTGCATCGACCAGTTGCGGCCGGAGCAGGTCCGACACATCCCGCGGATTCTGTATCACTGGCGTATGGTCGGCGGCAGCCTAGCCGCAATTCCCGATGCCAAACCGTACGCGAAAGAGGCGGCTCGCCGCGCCATCGCGGACCACTGCAAACGCCAGGGCATGCCGGGGAAGGTGGTGCCGTGTCCGGAAAACGCGGAGTCGCATCGTGTTATTCACGCATTACCGCAGCCCGCGCCGCTCGTCTCGATAATCATTCCGACCCGCGATCGCGCAGAGTTGCTGAAGCGTTGTGTCGAGAGCATTCAGGAGCGGACCGACTACAACCCATTCGAAATAATCATCGTCGATAACGGTTCGATCGAACCAGAGACGCTCGCCTTCTTCCGAGCGATCGAGCAGCGAGACGTTCGCGTCAACGCCGAGAGAGGAGCTTTCAACTACAGCCGGCTGAACAATCGCGCGGCGACGGAGGCCCGCGGCGACATCCTGGTTTTTCTAAACAACGACACCGAGATCGACGATGCGGGCTGGTTAACGGAAATGGTTAGTCACGCGGCCCGAACGGAAGTCGGCGCAGTCGGGGCGCGCCTCTGGTATCCGGACGGGACTCTGCAACATGGCGGCGTGGTGCTCGGACTCGGCGGCGTGGCGGGTCACGCGTTTCCGCACATTCCGCGGGGGCATCCGGGATATTTCAACCGCGCCATGCTCCAGCAAAATTCGTCCGCAGTGACGGGCGCTTGCCTGGCTGTGCGCAAGACGGTTTTCGAGGAACTCGGCGGATTCGATGAAGAGAATCTCGGCGTGACCTTCAACGACATCGATTTTTGTTTGCGGCTGACCCAGCGCGGTTATCGCGTCGTCTGGACGCCGTACGCGAACCTGATTCATCACGAGTCCGCCTCGCGCGGGCATCAGCGCACCAGAGAAGAACAGGACGAGTTCGAGCGGGCGGTCGATTACATGCAGACCACGTGGGGTGCGGAGTTGATGCACGATCCTTTTTACAATCCGAACCTTTCGCTGAATCCGCCCGGGTTCGAAATCGCCTTTCCGCCGCGTGTTGTAGCGTCCGCTGTCCCCAGCGGACTTTCAGGCACTTAGGACAGCGGCGCACGCTACAACCGCGCTACACCGGTTTCCGCGCGATGAGAACCGAGTCATGCCACTTGTTGCTCTCGTTATCGTACTGCGGCAAATCCTCCCATTGCGTCTCGGCCGCGAGGACGTCGAGCCCGGCGAAACGCGCAACCGCGCGTAACCCGTCGGGATACATCCGCCAGCAATCGACGGGGAACCGATGCTCCGGCCCGCTCGAGGGGACGATGATGCAACAGAGGCCGTTTGGCTTCAGGG
>JALYIN010000530.1 GCA_030775765.1 Verrucomicrobiota bacterium | reverse complement strand
CCGGCTCGCGCCCTCTGGCACAGGCGATGCTAGGTCAGTCCAAAGAGTGAGGACCGCGCGATGACTTTTCTGAAAAAGATCCTGCTCGTGGATCACGAGCCGAAAGTGACCGCGCTCCTTAGGCGTGCGCTCGAAAGCACGGGGCAATATCTCGTGAAGGTCGAACAGGACAGCCGGCTGGCCTTGCATGCGGCGCCCTGGTTTCGCCCGGACCTCGTCTTGCTCGACGCCGAAGAGGCCGAGGCGGAAAGCCAGGATGTTAATCGCCAGCTCAAATGCGAGCCGGCCTTGAAGGACACGCCATTTCTTTTCTTGAGCGGAAACGCGGCGCCGGAAAAGAAAGTGGTCACGGGCGGATTTATCAGCGGCTACAGTTTCCTCGCCACTGCGGTCACCCTCAATGACCTGATTCGCTGCGTGGATGAAATGCTTCGTCCCGCACCGGCGGTTCGAACTCGAGTGAAGAACACTCGTTAGGTCGAACCGGCCTAACCGATTGCCGCGCGATAGCCCGCTGCGTCCTTCAACTGCTTCACGTCCTCTGGCGAATCCATTTTGAGGACAAAGATCCAGCCTTCACCAAACGGATCTGTGTTGATCAGCGCCGGATTCCCTTCCAGCGCCTTGTTCACTTCCACCACCATACCTTTGATAGGCGCGTAGATATCGCTCGCCGCTTTGACGGATTCCACCACCGCGATCTGGCCCCGCGCTTCCGCCTCCGCGCCCACCTTCGGCAGCTCGACGTAAACGACGTCGGTCAGCTCGGCCTGCGCGTGATCGGTAATGCCGACGCGCGCGTTGTCGCCTTCGCGACGGACCCATTCGTGTGACTCGGTGTAAAAAAGATCGTCGGGAACGTTCATGATTTTTTGTAGAGTGGTTTCTTCTCGATGACAGCCGAAAATTTTTGCCCGCGAATTTCGATCTCGATTTCCGTGCCGGCCTTGGAGTGGGGCGTCGGAAGGTAAGCCATTCCAATCCCCTGATTCAAGCTCGGCGACAACGTGCCGCTGGTGGCCTCGCCGATCCGCTCGCCCCCGATCCACACGGGATAATGCGGCCGCGGCGGCGGTCCTTTGCTTTTCATACGAAACGCCGCAAGCCGTCGAGCGGTTCCGCCTTCCTTGGCCTGGACCAGCACTTCACGTCCGATGAATTTGGGTTTCTTCAGATCGACAAAAAATCCAAGCCCGGCCTCGATCGGATTATGTTCCGGGGAAAGATCGGAGCCGTTCAACGGATAACACATCTCCAGCCGGAGAGTGTCGCGTGCGCCGAGTCCGCATGGTCGAATACTTAGCGCCTTTCCTTTTTCGAGAAATTCATTCCAGATGCGCGGAGCGTCTTTCGCGGGAAAGAAAACTTCCACGCCGTCTTCGCCGGTGTAACCCGTGCGTCCGATGGTTAAGTTGATCCCACTGTGATCGAAGCTTTTGATTTCGTTGCGCGCGGGCAACTCGACGTCGGTTCCCAAAAACGAATGGAAGAGCTCGATCACCCGCGGCCCCTGGATCGCCAGCCCCGCGTAATCGGCGCTGCGATTTTGCAGGTCAACGCCGTCCGCGATGTGTTGCTTCAACCACGCGAAGTCTCCCTCCGTTCCGGACGCGTTCACCACCAAGAGAAATTCTTCCGGCGCCGTTCGATAGACAATCAAATCGTCGATGATGCCGCCGCGTTCGTTGAGCAGGAAAGTGTATTGCCCCGAACCGACCTCGAGCTTCTCGATATTGTTCGTCAGCATCTCGTTCAGCCATCCGCCTGCGGACGCGCCGGTGGCGACCAGCTGGCCCATGTGTGAAATGTCGAAGGCGCCGACGTTGTTTCGCACCGCCTGGTGCTCGTCCATGATGCTCGAGTATTGCACCGGCATGATCCAGTCGCCGAACGGGATCATCTTCGCGCCGAGCCGCACATGCTCGTCGTAGAGCGGCGTTTTTTTCGGCGCGGCGTCACTCATGAGCGACAGCCTAGACGCCGACTCTGGAGTGTCAATGAAGCCGCGAGCGGCCGGTTCGCTTGAAGACGGGGCCTGCACCGCTACCGTGAACGCACACGATGAGCTTCCTGGACAAACTCGAACGGCGTCTTGGCTTCATTGCCATCCCCGGATTGATCCGCGCGGTCGTGACCTTGAGTGCGCTCGTCTTTGTCCTCGCTTATGTGAACAAGGGCTTCGATGCTTATCTCGCGCTCGATATCGCGCGCATTCGCGCCGGTGAAGTCTGGCGGCTCGTCACCTACATTTTCGTTCCGCAAATGGCGCACCCGCTCTGGGTCGCGGTCGCGCTCTGGTTTCTCTGGTTTATCGGCGACGGCCTCGAACGTGCCTGGGGCCCGTTTCGTCTCACGCTTTATTTTCTGGTCGGGATGATCGGGACAACGGTCGCAGCCGTTCTCTCCAGCAGCCAGTTCTCCAGCCAGATGCTTTTCACGACGCTCTTCTTCGCCTTCGCGCATTTTTATCCGGAGGAGATCATATACGTTTTCTTTATCCTGCCGCTGAAGATCAAATGGATCGCGTGGATCTACGCGGGGTTTCTTTTCATCGGCTTCGCTACCCAGACGAATTCCTACCGGATGGCGCTGGTCGCTGCGCTCGGTAATTACCTCATCTTCTTTGGCCCCGGCGTGATTCAGAATCTCCGGAAGCGGAAAGAGGTCGCGGTTCGGCGTCAGCGTTTTGAAGTGCAATCGCGCAGCGAAGAAGAACCGCTCCACCGTTGCGCGAACTGCGGCGCGACGGAACTCACTGATCCCAGTCTCGAATTCCGCGTGTCGCGCGACGGCGAAGAATATTGTCTAGCGCATCTCCCCAAAGCAGTCGGCGCCGTGGTCTGACCCGCATGAGTTACCAGGAAACAGCGCTGGTGCCTGAGAAAGGCTGGCATTGCCTGCATCTTTATTACCGGATCGAGTTCAGCCAATGGCAACTCCTTAGTGCCGAAGAACAGCGCACCGCGAAAACGGCGCTCTCCGCACTCGTGCAGCAAGTCCGCGCGCTCCCTTCCACACAAC
>JALYIN010000529.1 GCA_030775765.1 Verrucomicrobiota bacterium | reverse complement strand
CGCCCAGCCTGACGAGGGTTCCGCCTTGCTGCCGGACCACAAGATTCTTGAAATCCTCGACCGTGTGAAGGTCGGTGTTCGCAGTCAGGTTCACCTGAACGAGCGCGCCTTTGGTGCTGCCGAGAGCGGAGAGAAAGTTGTTCCGTCCAAGCGCGGTGCGGACCTGCGCCGGGCTGATGTTGAGAGCCGCCATCGCCTCCGGTTTCAACCAGATGCGCATGGCAAAAGTCCGACCCCCGAGAATGTCAGCGCGCTGCACCCCGCCCAGCGCGGTGAGGCGAGGCTGGACGATCCGCGTGAGATAATCCGTGATCTCGTTCGCCTGGAGAATATCGGAAGTGAAGCTGAGGTAGCAGGAGGCGAACTGCGAATCCGCCGAGGCGATGTTGATGACCGGGATTTCCGCTTCCGGCGGAAGGTCGCCGCGGACCTGGTTGACCTTGGAGCTGATCTCGGAAAGCGCCTTGTTCGAATCGTAATTTAGCTTCAGACGCGCGGTGATCGTCGAAATACCCTGGGAGCTCTGGGATTGCAGATAATCGATGCCGTCCGCCGCCGCGATCGCGCGCTCGAGCGGCGTGGTGATGAATCCACGCACCAGTTCTGCGCTCGCCCCAATGTAAGCCGTCGTCACGGTGACGGACGCGATATCGCTACGCGGATATTGCCGAACGTTCAATGTGCTGATGGCCTGCAATCCCGCTATCAGAATCACGAGACTGACGACCAGGGCCAGCACCGGCCGGCGGATGAAAAGATCGGTAAAGTTTTTCACGACTCGGCGATCAACTGTCGCTCGGCTTGGGCGCGAGCTCCGCTTTCGGCGCGAGTTTGTTATCCACCACGACGTTCATTCCATTGCGCAGTTTGAAGACGCCGGTGCTCACGACCTGTTCTCCTGCCTTCAATCCTTCGGTGACCGCCACGAAGTCGCCGCGGGTTTCGCCCGTGCGAATGAATTGCTGACGGAGCAGAAGATTCTCTTCGCCGGTCTTCTCGTCTTTCTTCTTCTCAATGATGAAAACGGAATTTCCAAACGGCGCGTAGGAGACCGCAGTCGCGGGAACGAAGAGGGTCGGGTTGGTCTTCGGGAGCAACACTTTGATTCGCCCGAACATTCCGGCGCGAAGAGCGTTGTCTGGATTGTCGAGGGTCGCTTGGAGTGTGACGTTGCGCGTAGCGGGATCGATCGAGGAATTAATCGCAGTCAGCTTGCCATCAAACTCGCGGCCCGGGATCGCGTCGGTTGTCACTTTCACAGCGAGGTCCTGCTTCACTTCGGCCAGTTGCTGCTGCGGAAGGGCAAAATCGAAATAGACTTGGCCCATGGTCTGAAGCGAAACCAGGGGATCGCCGACCTTCACCATTTGGCCGGGATTGACCGCACGAATTCCCGCCGTGCCATCGAACGGCGCGCGAATCTGTTTCTTGTCGATGGTCGACTGGATGTTCTCCATGGCCGCCTTCTTCTGCGCGTATTTCGACTGAGCGGCGTCGAACTCCGCCGCTGAAATAACTTTGCGGGCCGCCAGGTCCCGGGCGCGATCGAGATCGTTCTTCGCCAGTTCCTCGTCGGCCGTGGCGGAGCGGAGTTGGGCCTCCTCGGGCGAGACATCCATTTTCAACAGGACGTCGCCCTTCTTCACCAACGCACCGGATTGGAAATTAATTCCCGTCACAGTGCCTGCCAGCTCAGCGCTAATCATCGCGCCTTGCACGGGAGAAACGGATCCGATCGCGGTCAACATCGGCTGCCAGTCTGCTTTTTTCGCCTCGGCGCTGGTGACGGTCGTCGGTGGTGGAATCATCTTTTTGCCAGCCGAAATCATGGCGACAAACTGCAAGACCTTGATCCCCGCGATCACCAGAAACAGAACGACCAGGGCCAAGACGACCTTGAAGACGACGCGGCGGTTTCGCTTCCGCGGAGGCGGCGCCGAACTAACGGGTGCTGAGCTGGGTGACTTACGCGAGAGCAGATTCGTGTTCATGTTTGAAAAGGAGCCGCCAGAGACGGCGCGTCACTTCGAGTTGGCGCGTCCGTCGTTCCGCCTCCGTCATCTCCTGCGGCTGCAGCACGTCGAGCATCAGCATTCCGCGCGCGACGGCGAAAATCAGTTCGGACAGCTCATCCGGTTTAAGACCGTGAGTCGCTGCCTCCTTCGCCTCCGGTGAACGTGCGATCAAATCGGTGACGCCTTTCATGGCCGTCTCCAAAACATCGCGCACCAGATCGGCGATCGAGGGATTGCGCGAAGCCTCCGCATAGAGATCGACCACGAAAGCCGACAAGACCTTCGGGGAGTTTTCCGAACAGTGCGCCGTAAAGAGAATTTCCAGGGACTCAAGAAGGGTCGGTGCCTGGCGGGCGCGTTCGAGCAGATCCTGGATTTCGCTCTTGTGCCGGTCCGCCATTGCCGCGATGACCGCTTCCTTGCTTACGAAATAGCGGTAGATCAGGCCGACACTGGTTCCCGCTTCGGCGCTGATATCTTGCATGCTGGTCTGGTGGAACCCTTGCTTGGCGAAACAGACGATGGCGGCCTCAAGGATTTGAGAGCGCCGGTCAAGGGTCGGCTCGGGAACGATTTGCGGCATGGCTGGAGAAGGTGAATGAACGTTCATTCATTGTCAAATTCCCGAGCGGTGCGGGCCGCGCGACAACGGACGATTCAATGCGTTCCTTGATGTCTTGACGTGATTCCGCGCTGGTGGCCTGCTAAACGATGTGAAGTTTCCCAGGGAACTCGTCTTCGATCCGCACATTGCCGCCCATTTTCCTCCCTCGCGCCGTTACCTTATTGGCGTGTCGGGCGGCCGCGACTCGGTGGCGTTGCTGCATCGGTTGACTGAGCTCGGATACCGGCATCTGATCGTTTGCCATCTCGATCACCGATTGCGCGGGCGCGCCAGCACAGCGGACGCGCAGTTCGTCAAGAAGCTCGCGGCCCGGCTAAAGGTGGAATGCGAACTGGAGCGGACGGACGTGGCCGCGCTAGCTCGCGGGAGCAAACACTCCATTGAAAGCGCCGGGCGGATGGCGCGCTATCAATTTTTCGCGCGAGTAGCCCGCCGGCGCCGGTGCCGCACGATTTTCCTGGGGCATCATGCAAACGATCTGGTGGAAACTTTTCTCATCAATCTGTTTCGCGGCAGCGGCCCGACCGGTTTCGTCGGGATTCGGCAGATCGGCCGGCAAACGGTGGACGGCCTTGAACTCGAAATCGTCCGTCCGCTCCTCGGCGTCTGGCGCACCGAGATCGATGCCTATGTGAAATCGCATCGCCTGGATTTTCGCGACGACGAGACGAACGAAACCTTCGGCCCGCTGCGCAACCGGATGCGGCGCCGGATCATTCCCTACATCGAGAAACAATTCGGCCGCAAAGTCCGCGCGTCTATCTGGCGAGCCGCTGCCATTGCCGCCGACGAAACGGACTGGTTATCGGGGTTGCTCGATTCGAAGAAGACATCGGGCCGTGAGCTTGGAGTGAAAGAGCTTCGCGAGCAGCCGCGCGCGGTGCAACGGCGCACCATCCATCGCTGGCTGCAATCGCGCGATATCCCCGATCTCAATTTCGAAACGATCGAGCGCGTGCGTGCGCTCCTCGACCCGGATGCGCGGGATGCCAAGACGAATTTGCCGCACGACCTGCATGTCCGCCGCCGGGCCGGAAAACTCTTCATCGAGTAATGCCGCCTGCGGGCCGCGCAAATGCGTAGTCTTGGCGTGAACACGACTCCTTATTGGTTTGATACGGCAAAGATCAAGGCGTTCCCCGCTTTGGCGGAGGACATCACCGTCGACGTGCTGGTCGTCGGCGGTGGCATTACCGGCCTAACGACTGCTTACTTGTTGAAGGAAGCCGGCATGTCGGTCGCTGTGGCCGAGCGAGACCAACTCGCGATGGTGGATACCGGGCGCACCACGGCGCACCTCACCTATGTCACCGACCTGCGCTTCCACCAGATGGTGAAGAATTTCGGAAAGGACCATGCGCAGGCGGCCTGGGACGCGGGAGCGGCCGCGATCGATCAAATCGAGGAGCTGGTGCGGAAGGAGGGCATCGAGTGCGAATTCACCCGGGTCCCGGGTTACCTTCATGCGCCGGTCAGCGGCGGAAAGAAAGACGAGCGCGAAAGTTTTCGCGAAGACGCGGCGCTCGCGGTCGAGCTGGGCTTCGACGCTGCCTACCTGGAGAGCGTTCCGAAAATGCAAATGCCCGGGGTTCGTTTCGCGAACCAGGCAAAGTTTCATCCGCGAAAATATTTATCGTCGCTGGTGACAGCGATTCCGGGAAAGGGGAGCCATGTTTTCGAAGAAACCGCCATCGAGAAGTTCGAGGCCGGGACGCATCGCGCGCGGGCGAACGGCCAGTGGATCAATTACAGCCACGTCGTCCTCGCCACGCACAATCCGCTCGTAGGCGAAGCGGGAATGGCGAGCGCCACGCTTCTCCAAACCAAGCTTGCGCTCTACACGAGCTACGCGATCGGCGCGAAGCTGCCGCGCGGCGGCGTGCCGATCGCGTCGTTCTGGGACACGAATGATCCCTACGACTATCTGCGCGTCGATCGGCACGCGGACTTCGATTACGCGATCTTCGGCGGGGAAGATCACAAGACCGGGCAGGTGGCGAATACCGAGACCTGCTTCCGGCGACTGGAAGATTCGCTGAAGGAATTGCTGAGCAACGCTGAAATCGATCATCGCTGGTCCGGGCAGGTGATCGAGACAAACGACGGTCTTCCTTTTATTGGCGAGAACGCCGAAGGCCAGTTTCTCGGCACCGGTTTCTCCGGGAATGGAATGACCTTTGGAACCGTAACCGCGATGATGGCGCGTGACTGGGCGACGGGCGCGAAGAATCCGTGGACGGAGTTGTTCGATGTCGATCGCAAGAAGATCAAAGGCGGCGCGTGGGATTATCTGCGCGAGAACAAGGACTACCCATATTATTTGATCAAGAGCCGGTTTGCCGATCCTGAAGCCGAATCGGTTCGTGGCTTGCAGCCGGGCGAAGGAAAAATCGTGAAATCCAAAAGCGGAAAGATTGCCGCCTACCGCGATGCCGACGGCACAGTCACAAAGCATTCCGCTGTGTGCACGCATATGGGCTGCATCGTCCGCTGGAACCAGGCAGAAGGAACATGGGATTGTCCTTGTCACGGGTCGCGTTTCGATCACGCCGGCAAAGTGATCTCAGGCCCGGCGGAAACTCCTCTCGCCAGCGCTTAGGATCACCAATCCTGTTTCATCCCGCTCGATCTGCGGCTAGAATCCGCGGCCATGTCTTCCGCCGTCCGCGTTCGTTTTGCTCCATCTCCCACCGGTTATCTGCACATCGGGGGCGCGCGGACGGCGTTGTTCAACTGGCTCTACGCGAAACACACGGGAGGCACGTTGGTGTTGCGGATCGAGGACACCGATCGCGCGCGGAATACCGCGGAAGCAGCGCGGGCAATTTACGATGGGCTCCGCTGGCTCGAACTGGACTGGGATGAAGGTCCGGAAGCGGGCGGCAACTTCGGGCCCTATTTCCAAAGCGAGCGCGAAGATATTTATCGAAGTCATCTCGACCGGCTTCGCGCCGCAGATCGCGTCTACGACGACGGAGGTTCGGTGCGGTTCCGGTTCGCGCGCGAAAAGGTCGTGGTAGACGACGCCATCTGCGGCCACATCGAATTCGATCTGGCCGATCCTGAGACGAATCCCGACATGACCATCCGCCGCCCGGATGGCTCGTGGATTTTCCACTTCGTGAACGTGGTGGACGACATCGAGATGAAAATTACCGACGTAATCCGCGGCGAGGATCATCTTTCCAACACCCCGAAACACGTGCAGCTGTACCGCGCGCTTGGCGCCACGCCGCCGCGCTTCGCGCACATCCCGCTCATTCTGAACAAGGACGGCTCGAAGATGAGCAAGCGCGATGTCGGCGCGAGCCTCAATACCTATATAGAGAACGGCTACCTGCCCGAAGCGGTGCGCAATTACCTTTGCCTCCTCGGCTGGTCGCCCAAAGATGATCGCGAAAAGCTCGATCTCGCGGAAGTCGTGTCTCTGTTCGACCTGGCAAAAGTCCATCGCAAGAACGCGGCGTTCGACCTCGACAAGTGCACGTGGCTCAACGGCGAGTATGTCCACGAACTGAGCGACAACCGGTTCCAGAAAATGGGCCGGAACGCGCTGGGGAAAGCGGGGATCGATCTCTCAAAGTTTTCGTTCGATTATGTGCGGGCCGCGCTCGATACCTGCAAAGGAAAATTCCGGATCTTCAGCGACCTGCCCGCCTACGGCGGTTTTTATTTTCGTGATGACTTCGAGTACAATCCCGATGGAGTCGCGAAACATTTCGTGCCGGAAAACAAATCGCGCCTGGAAGCCGTTCGGTCAGCTTTCGCCACCTCGGAAAGTTTCGAAGCGGCAAGTCTCGAATCCACTTTGAAAGGAACGGCCGCTGCGCTCGGCCTGAAAGTCGGAGCCCTGGTTCATCCCACACGTTTGGCCGTTACCGGCAGTAACGCCGGCCCGAGCCTGTATCACCTCCTCGAGATTCTCGGCAAAGACAAAGTCCTCGCGCGCATAGATCGGGCCTTGAGTCAGTTTCCCGGGTAGGGTGGGCGTCGCGCCCGCCGGCGATCGCGTCTCGCGATCGCGTACTCTACAGGGCAGAAAGGTCACTTCGGCGAGACGCCGAAGCCGGCGCGCGAGACGCCGACCCTACCCGGACTTTTTCGCCCACGTGTCCTTCAATGTGATCGTGCGATTGAAGACCAGCATCCCGGGCTTCGAGTCCGGATCGAGGGCGAAATAGCCGAGGCGCTCGAATTGATAGCGAAATGTCGAGTGAGCATCCGCCAGCGACGGTTCGCATTTCGCATTCACCACTTCGAGGGAGTTCGGATTCACATGCGCTTTGAAATCCCCGTCGGCGTCCGGGTCGGGGACAGTGAAAAGGCGATCGTAGAGCCGCACCTCGGCATCGATTGCTTGTGGCCCGCTGACCCAGTGGATCGTCCCTTTTACTTTGCGGCTTGAAGTCGCGCCGCCCGACTTGCTGTCCAAGTCCGCCGTGCAACGCAGCTCGATCACCTTGCCGCCCACATCTTTCACCACCTCGTCGCACTTGATGATGTAAGCGTACTTAAGCCGCACTTCGCCCCCCGGTTTCAGCCGGAAATATTTCGGCGGCGGCACTTCCGTGAAATCTGCGGCATCGATAAACAGCTCGCGACTGAACGGAATCTTGCGAGATCCAGCCGCCTGATCTTCGGGATTATTGACCGCGTCGACTTCCTCGACCTGACCTTCGGGATAATTTGTGATCACCACCTTCAGGGGCCGCAGCACCGCCAGCCGCCGCGGGGCGACTCGATTTAACTCCTCGCGCACCGCGTGCTCGAGCAACGCGATTTCGTTCAAGCTCGGGTACTTCGTGATCCCGATGTTGTAGGCGAACGCCCGGATGGCGCTCGCGGTCACGCCTCGGCGCCGAAATCCCGAAATGGTGATCATGCGCGGATCGTCCCAGCCGTTGACGAGTCCCTCCTTGACCAGCTGGATGAGCTTGCGCTTGCTCATCACCGTGTAGGTAAGATTCAAGCGCGCGAACTCGATCTGGCGCGGCAACGGCGGCGGCAATTCCAGGGAATTCAGAATCCATTCGTAGAGCGGCCGATGCACTTCGAACTCGAGTGTGCAAAGCGAATGAGTGATGCTTTCGATGTAATCGCTCAGTGTGTGCGCCCAATCGTACATTGGGTAAATGCACCACTTGTTGCCGGTGTGATGATGTTCGGCGTGGCGGATGCGATAAAGAACGGGATCGCGCAACCAGACATTGGGCGCCTGCATGTCGATCTTGGCTCGCAAAGTTTTCGCGCCGTCGGGAAACTCGCCTGCTTTCATGCGTCCGAACAAATTGAGGTTTTCTTCGACCGGCCGATTTCGAAACGGACTCTCTTTGCCGATGCGGCGGTATTCGTCGGTCTGGTCGGCCGGCATTTCATCGACGTAGGCCTTGCCTTTGCGGACCAGCTCGACAGCAAACTCGTAGTGCTTGTCGAAGTAATCCGATGTGTAGAGCGGCGCGCCGCCGAGGTTCTTGTCCGCCCAGCCGTCGATTAGCCAGTGCACATCGGCCATGATCGAATCGACGTATTCCGTTTCTTCCTTCGCGGGGTTCGTGTCGTCCATCCGGATGTTGCAGACGCCGCTGAACTCGTGCGCGATCCCGAAATTCAGGCAGATCGACTTTGCGTGGCCGATATGTAGATAGCCGTTCGGCTCGGGCGGAAAGCGCGTCCGGATTTGGGCGTGCTTTCCCGCCTTCACCTCTTCCGCCACGATGTCGCGAATGAAATCGGACGGTGGAGGCGCAGGCTCGTTCTTATTCGGTGCAGTCATCTTCGTGCGCGGACAGTAGCGACAGCTGCTCCTTGAGGCAATATGATGCGACGTTGTGAAGGAAGTTTACAAACTCGCCGATCTCCAGAAGGGGAGTGCGAAGAAATCTCGTCCGCCGATTCGTCTCGGTGTGTTCGGCGATCCGGTCGCGCATTCGCTCTCGCCTCAAATGCAGAACGCTGCCTTGGAGAAATCGGATCTCAAGATGCGCTACGCCCGATTCGAGGTAACACCGAGCGAGTTACAGGCTGCGCTCGAGTTGTTGCCGCGCCTGGATTTTATCGGGCTCAATCTGACCGTGCCCCACAAGATCGCGGCATTGTCTTTGGTCGATTGGACGGATGAAACCGCGCGCCAGGTCGGCGCGATCAACACCATTAAGGTCGAGCGTGGCAAACTGCGTGGGTTCAATACCGACGGCCCGGGGTTCTCTCGCGCGATTCGGGAGGAATTCTCCGTCGATCTTCGCGACCTGCGCGTCCTGGTGTTTGGCGCCGGTGGCGCCGCGCGGGCGATTGCGCTGGAGTGCGCGAAAGAGAACTGCGAGCGCCTCGTGATCGCGAATCGTAATCCGGAAAAAGCAAACCAACTCATCGAATCTCTCCGCGGATTTTTTACCGGTCCGAGAGTTTTGGGACCCGTGCCCCGCCTGGAGGCGATCGCCGCGGAGGAGGCGGCGTTGCGTTTCCAGATTGCCAATAGCGATCTCGTCGTCAATGCAACGCCACTGGGGCTGAAACGGGCAGACCCCGCACCGATTCCTGCCCGGTTACTCGCGCCCCACTTGATGGTTTACGACACCGTTTATTCGAGTGGACCCACCGTCTTTGTTTCCAGCGCCATGGAAGCCGGGGCGCGCGCCGCCAACGGTTTGTCGATGCTGCTCCATCAAGGCGCCCTCGCGTTCGAAATCTGGTTCGACCGCGCCGCGCCGATTGAGGCGATGCGCAAGGCGTTCAATGCCTAACTGTTTTCCTTGGCCATGTCACTGCCGCGCTTCGCCGCGGCTTCGACGGCGGCGATCAAACTCTGGGACGTTTTCATTTTCTCCATCGCATCAAGTCCTGCCGCCGTCGTCCCGCCGGGCGTGACCACCATTTTCCGCAATTCTTCTGGCGAAAGTTTGCTTTCAGTGGCGAGCTGGGCGGCGCCCAGAACGGTTTGCGTGGCGAGGGTCAACGCTACGTCCCAGGCGAGCCCCATCTTTTCTCCGCCGCGTGCCAGGGCCTCGATCACGGTATAAACGAACGCCGGCCCGCTTCCGGCCAGGGCGGTCACGGCGTCGATTTGGTCCTCGGTCACTTCCACAACCGCGCCGATGGCGCTGAAAAGTTCGCGGGCAGTCGAGAGCTCGCTCTTGGTGGTCCGTCCGCCTCTCGCGAGCGCGGTCGCGGCGTGGCAAACCGCCGAGGGCGTATTCGTCATGGCGCGCATGAAATGCGCGGCGGCGACTTTCTCCATGCTCTGGAGGCGAACGCCGGCCGCCAGTGAAATGACGAGTTTGCGTTCCAATACCGGCGCGATTTCGCCAAGCATCGGCAACAGCACGCCTGGCTTGACCCCGACTAAAATGATTTCCGCTTTCGCAGCGACCTCCGCGTTCTCCGCGGTTCCAATAATTCCGAGATCTTTTTCCAGCGTTCGCCGCGTCAGCTCATGGGGCTCGCTTACCAGGATCGTGGACGGCGCGCAGTATTTCGCCCGCATCAATCCGCGAATTACAGAGCCCGCCAGCTTGCCGCCGCCGATGAAACCGAGGCGGGTCGCGCCGGGTGAGGTTTGAGTATCCATTTTGGTTGCCACATCTTAATCCATGGGAAGCGCCGGTGTAAATTTCGGTGTCGATTGGGCGGAAGGAGATTCCCCGGCAAGCTTTTCATCTAAGGGTAAGACGTGACGAGTGACATGTGACGCTTAACGAGTGGGGGACTGTTCCTCTCTCACTTGTCACTTGTCACTCGTCACATTCTTCTCTTCACTTCTGCGCGATGCCGCGACCTAGTCTCCAGCTCACCCTCCACCTCTTATTGATGCTGGTCGTCCTGCTGTTGGGCGTTCTTTTTCTCCGCGAGCCGCGGCTGGAACGTCACGAAGAATTGTTTCTTCGCTGGCTCTTGAAGAATTCCGATCCGCACGGACCGGCGGCGTCGCTCACCGTGGTGGAAATCGAGCCCGCGAAAGAAGGGGAAGAGAACTCGCCCCACTCCGGCGCCAACGTCGTTTCGCCGATGGAGTTCGCGTTGTTCCTGCAGTCCGCTCTGAAATTTCAGCCGACGGTCGTCGCCTTCGAAAACATTTTGAAGTGGCGCGAAACGGAAAAAGACCAGGCCCAGATTTTCATCGACCTCGCGATGCGGGTCCCGCGTCTTCTCCTCGCGGCCGAGTTGACCACAACGCCCGATCCCGACGCGCCGGGGCCGGAGATTCCGGGATTTACCCAGGTGACAGGCAAGCGCGGCGATCTCGTCGAGTTTTCCGGCATCGGTCGCCAGCCGAGTGAAGAGATGCGGCTCATCGCCACGGCCGGGTTCATCAATCTGCCCGAGGAGATTTCCGATGGGATGCACGTGCCGCTGCTGTTTCGCTATCGCGGCGAAGTGATTCCGTCCTTCGCTTTCGAATCGATCCTGCTCTGGTTGCGTGTGAACCCCGGTGAAGTCTCGATCGATCTCGATTCCCACATCTCGTTGCCGCATGGCCGCAATATTCCAATTCGTTCCGATGGCACTCTGCTGATCTCGCCTAACGCCAGTCGGAAAGCGCGCCACATGGGGCTGAGCGACCTGCTTGTTGCCGCCCAGGCGCGCGACACGGGGAAAAATCCGGAACTGGATTCGCTACGCAACCAGATCGTACTCGCGCGCACGCCGACCAACCCGCTTTCGCCGCCGGACGTCTTCGCCGCCACCATCGCGACGATCCAATCGAGCGCGTATGTCCGCCGGGTCAGTTGGATTTTCGATTGCGTGATCCTTTTGCTGGCCGCCGCTGTTGTCACCAAACTGCGCGACATCCCGCGGGTCGATCTGGTGCTCGGTGCGATCGCGTTCACGGCGGCTTATTGTCTCGTGGCGCTCGCGGTCGTCTCGCGCTGGTTGATCTGGCTGCCGGGCTGCCTGCCGCTCGGGGCGGTCTGGCTGCTGGTCCTGGTTTCCATCGTGATCCCGCATCGTTACCGCCTCCGGCGCGAGATCATCGCCTTGTCGCCGCCTGTGCCGTGAGCGAAACGATCGACGATCGAATCGCGCGGCTCCATCGCCACGGCGTGATCGATATGCATTTCGATCTGCCGATGGATTTGTATGACAAACGCGCTCGCCAGAATGTTCTCGCTAGCGATTTCGTGGAAGACCTCGAGGCGGGCGACATCGCATTGGC
>JALYIN010000528.1 GCA_030775765.1 Verrucomicrobiota bacterium | reverse complement strand
CGCTCTCGGTGTTTACGGATTGACTGCCGTCACCTGCGTGGTTTCGGAAACGCCGGGGCACGTTTCGAAGCTTGAGCCGGTCAGCGCCGGACTCGTGCGCGACCAAATCGAAGTGTTACTCCGCAATTTCCCGGTCGCCGCGATCAAAACCGGGCTGCTTTTCTCCGCCAGCATTATCGCGGAAATCGCGTCCGTGCTGCGCGAACAGCGCTCGACGCCGCTGGTCATCGATCCGGTGATGGTCGCCACGAGCGGCGACGCGCTCCTCCAGGCCGACGCGATCCAAACCTACGAGCGGGATTTATTTCCGCGGGCCGCGCTGTTGACGCCGAACCTCAGCGAAGCCGGCCGACTGGTTGGGCAATCGATCACCGACTTGGAAGCGATGCGGGAAGCGGGCGAAACCCTGAAGAAAAAATATGGCGTGCCGGTGCTCTTGAAGGGCGGCCATCTTACGGGGGACGACGCCATCGATCTCCTTTTCCTGAAGGGCCGCGTGATCGAATTCTCCGCGCGGTTTTCTCGCGGCATCGCGACGCATGGGACCGGCTGCACTTTTTCAGCGGCGATTACCGCCGGTCTCGCCGGTGGGTTATCGCTCGAAGAAGCGATCCGACGCGCGAAACGATTCGTGACCGCCGCTATTGCTCAACACCACGCGTGGGATGCACTCCAGGCGCTCAATCACTCGCCACGGGTCTCGCCGTAGCGATCTCCGCTTTCTCCCAGCGCCGGTCCCTCATCGCCACGATCGCCGCCGCGGTCTCCGCCTGTTTTTTACTTTTCCCGGTCCCCTGCCCCAGTTCGATGCCTTCCCACACGGCGCGCACCACGAAGGTCTTGGCATGCTCCGGCCCGGTTTGCGACATCACTTCGTAGACCGGGCTCCGCGGCGAAATCGCCTGGAGCAACTCCTGGAGCTGCCCCTTCGGGTTCACATCGATTGGCTCTTCCACGAGCTGCGCCAGATCGTCGGCGGCTTGTTCCAAAATGAATTTTCTCGCCATGCCCAGATCGCTATCGAGAAAAATCGCACCCACCAGCGCTTCGAACGCGTCCGCCAGCGTCGAGTTCCGCACGCGCCCGCCGCTCGCTTCTTCGCCCCGGCCCATCATCAAACAGTTTCCCAGATCGATCGCCGCCGCGTGCAGCGCCAGAGCTTCCCGCGAAACGAGCCGCGCCCGCAGCTTTGTCAATTTCCCTTCCGCTTCCGCGGTGAAATACCCGTAGAGATGTTCAGTCACGACCAGCTGCAAAACCGCATCGCCGAGGAACTCCAGCCGCTGATTATCGAAATGCCTGGTATGCGTCTCGTGGCGCAAGCTCGGATGGGTAAGCGCCTCGGCCAGCAGCAACGAATTGCGGAACTTGTAACCGATGCGTTCTTCGAGCGAATTCACCCCGCGCAGATGCTACTCCCCTGCGCTGATTTTTCCAAGAGGTCGCGTCACGCCTCCCGTTCTATTTCTTCTGGAAAATCGTGATCGAGGTCACCGCGTCGAGGGCCCGCTGCAAGACCGCGTCATGCATCCCGCTCTTTTCCGGATTCTTGTTCTTCCGTTGCGCCGCCTCCATCGCTTCCAGCTCCGGGTTCCTCCCTGAAATCAGCGCCGCCTCATTCAAATGCGGCCGCGAATTCTCCGCCACGAACGGCGTCATGCCTTTCTCTCGACTCGTTTGAAAGATTTCGCGCTTGTCGGCGGCCGCCATCTCCACCGGCACGTCCGGTTTCAAGCCGCCCGGAAAAAGAGCGTGACCCTCCGGCAGGACCACCTCGCCCACCGCCACCCGCAGCACTTTTCCACTCGGCAACTTCAAGTCCGAATATTCTACCGCGCGTCCCGCCGTCTGCTGCCCGATGATCAGCGCCTTGTCGTAAATCCGAATCACGCCGGCGACCGCTTCCGCCGCGCCGACCGTGTCGCCGTCCGCGAGAATGATGATCAACCCTTGATAAGCAGGATCCCGGTCCGAGGCGAAGACGCGCTCCTGCTTCGCCGTCGTCTTGCG
>JALYIN010000527.1 GCA_030775765.1 Verrucomicrobiota bacterium | reverse complement strand
CGATGGCTCCGGCATCGCCTGTTCGTGCATGGCCTTTAGCCAAGAGTTCGCCGCAGACGGCTGCATACTCTAGTAAAGCCGTTCCTTTGAGATCTGGGGGATTGATGGACGCCTTGTGGTCGGCGAGCTGGCGAACCAAAAAGTGGCGACCCCCGATTGTGGTATATCCTAGTAACGGATCGGTGACGGTTTGTATTCTCCTTTGAGCCTCGGCAACTCGCTTTCCTTCATGTTTAACAGGCGCTCTGCGAGAGAGGTGCGCTGCATAGCAAGAGGGCACTTCCTCTTTGACCTGCAGAATGAGCGGATCCTCGACCCCGTTGCCGAAAAGTAGAACGACATAATCGCGCGTCCCGACGCTGCCGGTCCCCACGATCTTGAATGCAACATCGACGGGCTGGTACGCTTGCACGACCCATTGATGGCTTATGGGGATGGTCTTGTGATAGGCCGCCAGCGATTTTAGTATCTCACCCCGGGTTCTCGTATCGACATGTCGCAAGACCGGTGGGCGATCATGAAAACGATGACCGGTTCGTTCGCCGAGGGTGGCCAGTTTGCTCAGCGTGTCGACTGGCGTTACCCGACGCGCCTTCTGCAGCACTGCATGCACCGGTGTGCCTTTAGCACCCCGACGAATTTCCACTCTTGCTAGCTCGCACACGCTCATCGATGCAAAGCGATTCATCGAAGTGCGATAATGAAGCACCATTTCCTCCACACTATCGCGACACCCATTCTTGTTTTCTCCGGCCTCGCGTCCGGCAAGAACGAGACTGGTTGCCAGCCGTTTCAAATCCCACTCCCAGGGTCCCGGGATCGTCTCGTCAAAGTCGTTGATGTCGAAAACCAGGTGGCCCTCTGGCGCCGCATAGGCTCCAAGGTTGCGCACGTGAGCGTCGCCGCAAATTTGCACATGCAAACCCGTCATGGGCAACTTGGCCAGATCCGCTGCCATGAGGGGGGCGGCCCCGCGAAAGAAAGCAAACGGGCTCGCTGCCATCCTCCCCATTTTGATCGGCAGCAAAAACCGCAAACGATCGCTGTTCGCGGCAAGAATTGTTGCGACCGGATCATTTCTGCCCTTTTTTGAAGTCCAGTTCGCGTGGGCGTCGCGTCTCACTCTGTCACGCAACAGCTTCCCTTGCGCTCGTCTTTCTCTCAGTGGTAACATCAGATAACTGCAGCCGAAACGGTTAGGAACGCAACTTCCGATTGACAGTGAATCCGACCGACCTGTATTCGGCCCGTCTCGCTCAATCTTGAAGTATCTGCCGTGCTCCTCGACGTCCCGGATAGTCAACACTGTGAAGCGCTTTCCATCCGCGTTGCGCCGAGCACGACGATCATCACCTCCACAACATCGACGAACTCAGCGACTCGGTTCGAGGAAGGCTCGTTATTCCGCCCGGAGCGCCCTGCTGCGGGCTAACCGCACCATATTGTTGTAGCGCCGCCGTGAAAGCGACGAAACCCGTCCCTCTTCGCAGACGACGTTAGTGATTGTATACGCTGCCGCCCGTTTTCGAACGGCAGACAGCGACCACGGTCGGTACCGTCGCGGGATTCTTGAAGAGCAAAACAGCGCTCGCTGCCGGTCCAGACAGCCGTATGCGCGATTCGCACAGAGGGCGGCTGCATGCCCGCCCAGGTGTCAGGCGCTACCCCTTAGCCTTTAGCCTTCGGCCTTCCCCTCTCCCCTCTTACCAACGAAACGTTTGCAGAATCTTCCTTGTCATTCCGTTCTCCGAATCTCTCTCCAACATGATAAAGAGAAGGCCCCGGGGCGATCCCTCTGGGAAAAGCATGACCAGTCTCCCGTTATAGGGACTCTTTTTAATGTCGCCGTAAAAGTTAACAGCCCGTCCTGATACATCGTCCACCATTACTGATTCCTTGGCGGCCATCCGAAAGTTCGAGAACACCTGTTTGAGAAACCCGGACATTTTATCAAGGCTCGAATCATATTCCGATTCCGGCATCGCGCCCTTTTCATACGACGCTGGATTCACCGACACTTCTTGCAGGATCTTATCGTCGGAAGGATCGAGCTTTTGCAGGTCGAGATATGCGTCCGGGGCGTTCTTCTTTTTGAATTCCGGGGGGTAACTAATACTGAACGCGATAAAATCGTCCCGGAGTTTCGGGTGCTCGTCTCGTTTGTTCACATAAGTGCTCCATCCCGCGGGCACCGGCGCCGGAGCCGACTTCGTCCGCAAATCCGCGTTCGAAAGCGGCTGACTATTCTGCGTGGTCTTCGGACCCACGACCTTTGTGTTCATCAAGGTAAGGCTGGAGATCGATCGGAAAAGGACGACGGCCACCACAATGCCGACGATGAGGAGAAATCCGCATCCTCCCAGGAACCATGGCAGGACCGAGAGCTTTTTGGCAGGAACCGGAGGTGACGGCGACGGAGGCGGCGGAGCAGAAGGATCGTTTGTCATTGGGCGCAGATAACGCTAATTCCGCAAACAAATGTCAACCGTCTTCCGCCTGCGATGGTAGGCCCGCACGTCCGTCTCCCGTCTAGTGCGGACCGGGCAAGGGTAGCGGCTTTTGCAAATTGCATTTCCAGCAGGTAAACCACGACCAGTTGGGATCGACATAATTCACGGCGCCGCAATTAATACACGTGTAAGCCGTTTGCGCCCCCATCCCGCCGGCCTCGCTGCTATCCGCTCGTTTTTCCGTCCCCCGCCCACCGTTACCGTTCGTCTCCGTTTCCATGTTCGAGGACGAATGATGCGCGGCCGGGTGCGAAAAGGCAAGTCGAACTCGATCCCTCGTCGGCAGCCGACGCGGAACGCGCAATTTCGTTGCGACAGTTCTGAAGCCGCTCGTCTCTGGCCGCTCACCGCTACCCTTCGCGGCTCTTCCGTCTATCCGTCGGATTCCCAATCCGCCGTATTCTTAATTCTTAAATCCTAATTCCTAATTGATGCTTCGCTCACCCTGCTACGCACCGCTACCCTATGCGGCAACCGTTGGGAATTGAACATCCCAAAGCCGTTTCTCGAGCCGGGTGCGTTTCACTTGCAGCCAGTCCAAGTTTCGACCATCAAGCTCGAACGCAGGCTTGGCTCGCTGACCGTGGACGAAATGAAACGTGTGTTGACGGCACTGAGCGAGCGACTTGGGATTGGTAAACCTGAAGCATATTGAGCAGGGAAGGGGTCCGAACCCCGCAAGAACCAACCGTTCGGACCTCGTGTTCTGTCTCCAGCGAGCGTGGTTTTGCGTTACTGGAGGTTGTAAGCTTCGACGACGACTGCGATACCGATAGTGTCGTTCTCCCCCGCACGATAGCGGTGTAGTTGCCGGGAGCTAGGGTCGCATCTTCATCTGTGTTTTATCTGTGGCCATGCTTGTTCTTCATGGCAGCGCGTACACTTCCACTACCGCGATGCCGGTTGTGCCGCCCACCCCGCGCACAATCGCAGTGTAGTTGTCCGGTCCCAAAGCCATCATAGCAGCGGACTCACGATCATCGGTCGGCGCGAGACCTGTGCTCTCGATGTCCGCGCGATTCGGCGCATCCTTCCAGTTGTCGTTCGCGATCAACAGCGTGCCGTTGCCGTCGTGCAATTCCAGTGTTGGATCTTGGAGCGGGCCTGGCACCTTGCCGTTAAGTTCCGGCCCAATACCGCGCGCAAGCACGCGCTTCGGAGTGGTGCCTCTTACGATGATGCCGCCGATCAGAATATTATCACCCGTCTGGACATCGGCTCGGACCGAAAGGTTTGCGAGCTGCGAGCTGTCGTTCTGCAGATCATAGACCTCGACCAGCGCGATACCGGTAGTGTCATTGGCACCACGGACCACCGCGGTGTAAGGGCCTGGCAGCAAAGTCACGATCACCGCTGACTCGCGATCATTGGACGGCGCGAGGCCACTGCTCTGAATCTCCGCCTCCTGCCCACCTTCGCGCCAGTTGTCGTTAAACGCGATGCGGCCCTCTCTATCGAAAACTTCCAGCGTCGGATCGTTCACGCGTCCGCTGACGGGTACGCCGTTCGTTTCCATTGATGGTCCAATCGCGCGAACGATTACCTTCTTTGAATTATTTCCGGTGATGATGAATCCGCCGATCCCTGTGCGGTCACTTGGCTGCGCAACAACGCGGCCAGAGACGTTCACGAGCTGAACCGGAGTCGCCGTCGGTGGGGGGGTAGAAGTAGGCGTCGCGCTCGGACCTGGTGTTGCCGTAGGGGTCGGAGTCGCAGTCGGTGTAGGACCCGGAACGGCGCAGAAGGCATTACCTGCGAGTGCGTAGGCTGCATCTGCCGTTGCGTCCGCAGCTGAAGATTTCGTCACCGTGGCGGTGCCTGTTCCGGCGAAGGTTCGTCCGCTCAGTGTCGCGAGTGTGTCGCCAGCTTTTGGGCTCCCGATCTTGCTGTTCGTAACAG
>JALYIN010000526.1 GCA_030775765.1 Verrucomicrobiota bacterium | reverse complement strand
ATTGGCTCGCGACCAAGCTGGAAGCGGCTTTTTTTCCGGAATAGAGCGCGCTCACTCAAGCCGTTGCGAAAAACGCTAAATGACTCGCTCGTTCCCTCCATCGACGGGAATCTGCGCGCCGGTTGTCTTTGCGAAAACCGGCCCGCACAACTCCGCGGCCAGCTCGCCCACGTTGCTGCTGCCCACTTCCGTTTTGAGAACGTTATTCCGTTTGTATTCATCGACCGCCATCCCGTAGCTCGCAGCGCGTGCTTTCAAGACGTCATCGGTCCAAATCCCGGTGTCGAAGACGGCATTGGGATGAAGCGTGTTCACACGAATTCCGGCCGCGCCCCATTCGAGAGCCGCCACGCGCGCGAGCTGAGTGAGGGCCGCCTTCGAGGCTGAATAGGCAGCCGCACCTGGCCCGGGAGCGGCGACGTTCTTCGAACCGATTACGACCACCCGCCCTCCGCGTGGGGCCAGCTTCAGCAGGGGATAGGATTCACGGAGGAACGTCAGGTTGGCATCGAGATTTACGGCAAAGACACGACGCCATTCGGCGCTAACGAGCGATTCGATCGGAGTGCCGGATGGAAAGATGCCGGCGTTCAGGACCAGCATGTCGAGGCCGCCAAACGCGCGAACCGCGCTCTCCAGAGCGGCGCTGATGGCTTCCTCCGAAGTCACGTCGCATTCGAGCCCGAGGTAGTCGGGCCGTTGTTTGCCGCTTGTGGTCACGCCCGCATCAATGTCGAGACCGACGACCGCTGCCCCGCGTCTCAGTAATGATTCCACGCACGCTTTTCCAATGCCAGAGGCCGCACCGGTCACGCACGCGATTTCACCGGCGAACATCGGAGGCGCGCCCCCACGACGCAGCTTCGCCTGCTCGAGGTCCCAGTATTCGAACTCGAAAAGTTCTTCCTCCGAAAGCGCGCGATAACCGCCCAGCGCTTCGGCGCGTCCGATCACATCAATCGTGTGCGCGTAGAGATCGCGGGAGACCGCGGCCTCCTTCGCGGAGCGACCAACAGTCGTTAGGCCAAACTCGGGGTCGAGAACGACGCGCGGCGCCGGATCGAGCATCGTTTTAGTTTCCTTCGCGTGGGGTGCGTTGCGCGTGAAGTATTCGCGATACGCGGCTGCGTATTCCATCACCGCGCGGCCGAGCTGGGGCAGGCGCTTCGTGCGCAGAATGTGGTCGGGCGTCACCGGCCCGCGTTGCGAGATTTCGCGGACGTTGCCCGCCCGCGCGAATGCCAGCGATTTCGGATTCGAATCCGTGGAGACGATCGCGGGAAAGCCTGCGCTCTCTGCGATCTGCTTTCGCAGGGCGGCCAGCTGCGTGCGCATAGGTCCCATGGGACGCATAGGACCTAAGGGAAGTTCCCATGCCCCACGTTGCTTCAGGTAATCCTCCGCGCGCTCGACCAGCGAAATCATCCGTGCGTACGATTCCTGGGCCGTCGGGCCAAAGGAAAAAATCCCGTGCTTCAGCAAAACCATTCCGATCGTCGACGGCTTTCGCTCCGCCTGAATTCTCAGAGCACAGACGCGAGCCAGCTCAAAACCCGGCATGACGTACGGCACGATGATCACATCGTCGCCGTAGAGTTCGCGCACGCGCGCCTCGCCATCGTCCGTGTTCGTGATCGCGAGGACCGCATCGGCGTGGGTGTGATCGACGAACTTGTGCGGGACGACCGCGTGCAAAATCGTTTCCACCGAAGGCGCCGGCGCGCCCGCGCGGGTGACCTGCGCCGCCAGCTCGTTCACCATCTGCGGGTCCGACAGGCTCTCCAACTGCGCGAGCTTTTGGAGTGGCGCCAATCGCACCGGCGTAAACCCATCCGCCTCGATCGTCTCCAAATCCCAGCCGCTCCCTTTGACATAAAGAATTTCCGCTTCCTCGCCGACAACGTTTCGCTCGCGCACCTTCACCGAAGTGTTCCCGCCCCCGTGAAGCACGAGGGTGTCGTCGCGGCCAAGCAGGCGCGAGGTGTAAACGCGCAGTTCCAGGTCGGACTTGCATTTCGCCGCTTCAGCCGGATCCCAGAGGTTCTTCATCGCGCTCCGTGCATTGAACAGAGCCCTGCCGAATTGCCAACCGCAAAAACGAACTTGCGGGGGTTATGAATTGACACGGTGTCACTGGTGACCGGATACATCCTCCGTGATCGGGAACGGGGTATGATTCTTCAAAACGACTTCAAGCGTCAGTGGAAGTTTGTGGAGGAGCGGGTTCTAAACGCAGTTCGTCTGGTAGGATCCAGCGGCCGGTATATTCTAGGTAAAGAGGTCGAATCTTTTGAGATAGCGCTCGCGGAATTCTGGGGCGTATCTTATGCGGTCGGAATCGGCAGCGGCCTGGACGCGATCGAGATCGGTCTGCGCTGTCTCGATCTCCAGCCAGGCGAGAAGGTCCTGACAACACCTCTCTCGGCGTTCGCGACGACTCTTGCCATCCTTCGCGCGGGAGGGATGCCGCTCTTTGTCGATGTGGATGACTTCGGCGGAATTGATCTGCGCCAATGCCGTCAGCTCCTCGAAAAGGAGAAGTCGATCCGATTTTTCGTCCCTGTCCACCTTTACGGGATTCCGTTACAGATGCAGGAGCTCTCCCGGCTCAAGGAGGATTTCCGTCTCCAAATCGTAGAGGATTGCGCGCAAAGCATTGGAGCCGCTTACGCAGGAATAGAGACCGGAATGGTGGGACAGGTTGCGGCCACCAGTTTTTATCCCACCAAAAATCTCGGCGCGTTAGGCGACGCCGGTGCGCTGCTGACTAGAGATGCCGCGCTGGCGGAAAAGGCAAAGACGCTGAGGAACTACGGGCAAACGGAGCATTACGTCCACGCCGCTCTCGGTTTGAACAGTCGGCTCGATGAAGTTCAAGCCGCTGTCATGCACCACGCCTTGCTTCCCCATGTCGCAACATGGACTGAAGCGCGACGAAGCGCAGCCCAGAAGTATCTGGCTCAGATCAGGCACCCATCCATTCAACTTCTGTCTCCTGATCCCGAAATGGAGCCTGGCTGGCATATCTTCCCGGTCCTCGCTGGTGAAGGCTTGCGCGACCAACTTCGCGATTACCTGGCGTCGTGCGGAATCATGACTGGCATTCACTATCCGCGACTTATCTGCGATCAGGCGGCGCTAGGAAAAGGCGGTTGGGAGGCGGCTCGGGAACCTGTTAAGGCCCGCGCATTTGTCTCCCGCGAACTATCGCTGCCCATCCATCCTTTCCTGACCGACCCGGAAGTCGATACAGTGATCGCTGCCTGCAACGCGTGGAAGGTTTGATCGCGATGAAAAAAAACTTCGAGGGAGCCAGCGTTTTAATCACCGGTGGCCTCGGCTTTATCGGATCGAATCTCGCTCGCCGGCTCGTGGAACTTGCCGCGGACGTCACGGTTGTGGATAGCCTGATCCCGGACTACGGCGGGAACCTTCACAACGTCGAAGACATTCGCGATCGCATCCAGATAAACGTCTCAGACGTTCGCGACACCCACAGCCTGCGTCATCTCGTCCAAGGCAAGGACTACCTCTTCAACCTGGCTGGGCAGACGAGCCATCTCGATTCAATGCGCAATCCAATGGTGGACTTGGAGATCAATTGCCAGGCGCAGCTTTCCATCCTGGAGACCTGCCGCGCCTGGAATCCGAAAATCAAGATCGTCTTCGCGAGCACTCGCCAGATTTACGGACGCCCTACTCAACTCCCTGTCCCAGAAACGCATCCACTAAATCCGGTCGACGTGAACGGCATCAACAAAATCGCGGGTGAGCAGTATCACCTGCTTTACAACAACTTGCATGGCATCGCGGCGACCGCTCTGCGGCTGACCAACACAATCGGCCCGCGAATGCGCATCAAAGACGCGCGCCAGACTTTCCTCGGTCTCTGGGTTCGGCAGCTTCTGGAAGGAAAGCCGATCTCAGTCTGGGGCGGAAAACAGTTGCGCGACTTCACGGATGTCGAGGATGCCGTGGACGCATTTCTCATGGCGGCGGTCAATCCAGTAACGAACGGCCAGGTCTACAACCTGGGCGGGAGTGAAGTGATCAATCTCGCTGCCGTCGCGGATTTGATGGTCGAGGTGAACGGTTCCGGCAGTTACGAAGTCCACGATTTTCCCGCTGATCGCCAGGCTATCGATATCGGCGATTACTACGCCGACTTCTCCAAGATTCGGAAGCAGCTAGGCTGGGAACCAGGGCATTCGCTCCGTGAGACGATTCAATCTACCTTGAACTACTTCAGGGATTCAACGGCTCATTACTTGTAGTTGCTTCAACTATAACCTGAACCCAGCCGCGACAGCGTCGCGGTGAAACATCCTTACGGTATCGAGCGATAACTCCGCCAGGTTCATTCCGCCCAGCTTTGCCACCTTGTCGAGAATGTCGTGAGGGACCGTGACGATGTGGCAGCCACATTGGGCGGCTTGAAAGATATTCAGGACTTCGCGCACGCTGGCCCAAAGAAGTTCCGCTTGGGGCAATTCTCGCAGCATCTCCAGCGAATCCTTCATCAAAGGGATCGGGTCCGCGCCCGTATCAGCCACGCGCCCCGCAAACACAGAAACGACACATGGCACGTCGGGTTTCACTGCCTTTGCCACACCTTCTACCTGCGCTCGAGTCAGGATCGCGGTGATATTTAGCTTCACGCCTTCCGCGCTCAACTCGCCGATCAAGGGCAACGCCGAATCACCGCGCGTGTTCGTGATCGGAATCTTGACGTAAACATTTTCCTGCCACTTACCGATCATTAGCGCCTGGCGTCGCATCTCCACGAACTCGTCCGAGAAAACTTCGAATGAGATTGGCTTGTCCTTCACGACTTCGAGGACCTCGCGCGCGAACTTCTCGTAATCGGCCACGCCCACCTTGCGCATCAACGTGGGATTCGTCGTCAGCCCCTTGATGTAGGGTTTCGCATAGAGCGAGGCGATCCCTTCGCGATCCGCGCCGTCAGCGAAAATCTGGATCGGCAAGTCGAGAAGAAGTTGGGAGCTCATGTCGCGGAACGCTAGTCCTGAGTCGCGGATTGTAACAACTGATTTTCCAAAATTGTGGAGACCGCTTCGCGAAATGTTGTGACGGTGAATTCCGGCCTTTCGCGCAGTGTCTCGCGATAACCGTGATCGATGAATACCGCGCGACACCCGGCGGCATGCGCGCAATCGACGTCGCGCCAGCGATCGCCAACGAGGAAGCTGCGCGGCAAGTCGATGTGGTGAGTGTCAGCGGCGCGCACTAACATGCCGGACTTTGGTTTCCGGCAGTCGCACGGTTCACCGT
>JALYIN010000525.1 GCA_030775765.1 Verrucomicrobiota bacterium | reverse complement strand
CAAGCCGCGCCGTACCGCGGGCTATGACGTCGTCTTCTGTGGCCGTCGCCCTGCCCTGCCACGCCGGAGCTAGGCAGAGGCGGGTGGGCGACGCGGCGCGCGAGGAATTCATCGCATCTCTCGCGCTTCGCCAAGTGAAGCGGCTACAGCCCGCTCACTGCAAGTTATACGCTTCCACCAGCGCGACACCGACCGTGTTATCGTTGCCGCGTACGATCGCGGTGTAACTACCAGGCGTGAGCATGGTCACGATCACCGATTCGCGCGCATCGCTGGGCGCGAACCCATTCGGAATCTCGTTCGTGTTCGGCGCCTGCTGCCAGTTGTCGTTGAAGCTGACGGTGGCGCCATTTCCATTAATCAACTGCAGGGTCGGATCTTGGAGCGAATTTGTTATACCGACATTTTGCAGAGATGGACCCATGGCCCGCAGAAGCACGCGGCCGCTTCCGCCGCTGATAATCAGTCCGCCAATCATCGCATTGTCGCCGGTCTCGACAAAACCGCGCGTGCTAATGTTCGCCAGCTTCGAGTTCGCGCTTTGCGTCAGATCATAAGTCTCGACGATTCCGATACCGGTCTCACCATGCGCCCCTCGGACAATCGCGGTATAGGTTCCCGGCGCGAGGGTGGTGACAATGACAGATTCGCGCGGATCGTTCGGCGCGAAGCCATTCGGAATTTCGTTGGTGTTCGGCGCCTGCTGCCAGTTGTCGTTTGTCGCGATGGTGGCGTTGCCTTGATGCAGTTCCAGAAATGGATCGCTCAAGGCTCCTTGCACGCCGGCGTTGCCTAACGAGGGACCCATGCCGCGGATAATCACCTTCTTCGGCTCGCTTCCGGTAATAATGAAACCGCCAATCATCGCGTTGTCGCCGCTCCCGACGCGCATCCGCGTGGAAATATTGCCTAACACCGCGGGCTGTTGGGCCATGGCCGGCCTCCAGGCAGGAGTGGCGCTGCCAGCGCCGCGCAACCGGCGGAGACCGCTGTCACTGAGATTCAAAATGTAGATTTCCACCGTTTCCGGCCGGGCTTGTTGCATGGGCCCGAGCGGGCCGTTGGCCTGCTGGCCCACATCGAAGACAAGCTGGGCGCCGTCAGGCGACCAATCGAGCGCGGTGACATAGAAACCCTGCGGAATGTCGAGCACTTTAGAGTCGACTCCCGTATTCACGTTGACGATGCGCAGCGCTTGCACGTCCGGCTCCGGATTCGGATTGCCCAGCAGGAAATGATTTTGAAAGGAGCGGACATAGGCCACGCCTTGTCCATTTGGCGAAAACTTGGGCTGGTAATCGTGCTCACCCCAGAGAAAGGCGGTGCCGGACGAGCTCCCATCCGCGCGCGGAAAAGTTAGCTGGCGGGCGCGGCCATTCTGGACCGCGGCATCCACCGGATCGAGGAGGAAGAGCGCGGTCACTTCGCCCGGACCGCCGCCACTTTGAAACGGCGCGGTCGATTCCAAGGGGGCGACCAGAACGTTTTGTGCCGGCGACCAATCGATCCCTTCCCCGCCATGATGCTTCCCATTCCTGCCTTTATCGACATGCACTTGGAGCGGGTTCCGAAAGGCGCCCGTCGAGTAAACTTCCAGCACCGGAGTCGAGGTTGTACCCTGGCCAGGAGCACTGTATTGAATGTAAGAGTTGGTCGCCATCAGGCTGCGGTCGGGCGAGAAAGCTTTGTAGTAGGGAAAGTTATAGATCGTTACGCCAGACTGGGAATCGAAGAAATCATTGAAAGCGGTTACTTGCTGGATCGCGCCGGTTGCCGTGTTGATCGAAAACACATTCTGGCTGCGCTCGTTCGGTCGCGACGGGTCTTTGGCGGTGATGGCAAAACGGGCCGCGTCACGCGACCAGGCCGGAAACACGAAGGTGGAAAACGGCAGCCCCACTTGCGTGTCTCCAGTGCCATCCGCGTTGATTTGGCGCAGCTGGAGATTGTTGCCGTTGGCGTCCACGCTCACGTAAGTTATCTGCGCCCTCACCGGACTGATCATTCCGACGAGAACAAGGAGCAGAGATGCGAATGTGCGTGATGAGTTTTGTTTCATGATTTGCCTCCACCAATCCAAAGCGGAAGCCGAAGGGAAAGGGGCCACCAATCTTGCGGAATTTTTCTAACCGCGAATGAATGCGAAGGGACGCTAATAAAGAGGAGGAGGAAGAAAAACAAATCGTCACCGTTTCGGAGCTTGGAAATCAGCGTCTTCTTATTCGTGTTGATTCGCGTCCATTCGCGGTTCCTGCCGTCGCGCCACGCGCTCACGGCACGTTATAAACCTCCACTATCGCAACGCCGGTTGTGTTATTGAATCCTCGCACGATGGCGGTGTAGTTGCCGGCGGGAAGCGTCCTAAGGATAGCTGACTCCCGGTCATCCGTCGGAGCTAGAGTAGTTGCTTGGATTTCGGCTTGTTGTGTGTCTTTCCAATTGTCGTTGGAGG
>JALYIN010000524.1 GCA_030775765.1 Verrucomicrobiota bacterium | reverse complement strand
TTGCCTTGTCCCGAGTCGAGCTGAGAGATGACGGGGTCGCTCCCGGGCACTTTGGCGGGATCGTCATTGTAAGCCTCGCCCATGAAGAAAACGTCCGGCTGCCGCTCGCGCGCCTGCGCAATCGTCCAAGACCACATTTCCGGCGGAACCATGTGCGCCATGTCGCAGCGAAATCCGTCGACGCCGATTGACTGCCAATATGCGATCACCTGGTCGAACTTTTTCCAAGTGTCGGGGATCTCTTTGTCCGGCGCCCAGGCGTTCGGATATTCGCGAACCGACTTCGATGGGTCGGTAAAATCGAAGCCGTAGTTTAGTTTGATCGTCTCATACCAATCGTTAATGTGCGGCGTCCAGCTGACGACGTTATTGCCGGTGACCCGGCCGAAGGTTTTCTCGCCCTCGAAAAAGCCATCGCATTTCGCGCCGGGCAGCTGGCAAGTCGGGCTGATTGCCATGCCATCGCGGACCGTCGGCAGCCGCAAGGGCGGGCCGTCCCCGTCCGGCCTGAGATAAAAGAAATTGTTATGCGGATCGAAGAACTTCGTCGTGTCGTCGCCCGCGCCGGCGCCTCCGCCGCAACGGCCAAAATTACGATCCGGCTGCACACACGAGTCGTAGCTGCGAGCGACGTGATTCGGCACAAGGTCGATGATCGCTTTCAGGCCGCGGGCATGAAGCCGTTTGATGAACTGCGCGAATTCCTTCAGCCGTTCTGCCGGCTTCTGCGCGTAGTCCGGGCAAACGTCGAAGTAATCCTTGATCGCGTAGGGACTGCCGGCGAGACCCTTTAACAAATCCGTATCGTCAGCCGGTTGCCCGATACCTGAATAATCAGTGGCCGTCGCCTGCTGCAAAACGCCCGTGAGCCAGACGTGAGTAAATCCCATTTCGCGAATGGAGCTGAGCGCAGCGTCGTTGATATCGGCAAAGCGCCCCACGCCATTTTCCGAGAGGGTCCCGTTCCGTTTTCGGGTCTCATTGGTATTCCCGAAAAGCCTAACGAACAGTTGATAGACGCGGATGCGCGACTCGAACGATTCATAGCGGCTGCGCGGAGTCAGGAGCGGCGCGTCCCCGTGCAGATTGAGTTCGTGGTAATTGGGAATGTATTTGTCTCCAGTTCCGGCTTCGACACTGCTGTCGGCGCACCCCCAGAACCAGCCCCAACCGTCGTTCGCGTTGGGGTCCTTGGCGAAGACGGCGATGTCGATCGTCGCCGTATCGCCCAGGAGCGCTCGCGGAATCCGAAAGGCAAATTCGCCGTTCTGCTCGCTGATCTCGAACGAGTCCGTTGCCTCGCGCTCGCTCCAGCACCAGCGCTCCCACCAGCGGATGAACGGAGTGATCTGACCGTTCCTGATTTCCGCCGTGAGAAGCAAATCACTCTTAAATGGCAGGAAAACGGTCGATCCCTCCGCGTATTGGGCGAAGGGCAAAACGGCTGCGCCAATTTCCTCGTGCGTCCCGAGAGCGACAAAAATACTGAGCGCGTTTTCGATCGGCCCGGGCGGGCGGTAGCGGAGAACAAGTGCGCGCTCAGATCCTGTCGCAATGATCGAGACGTTGTCCGATCCGGCGATCGTCTGTTCGCGCTCGGTCGTTTCCGGCATTCCTCATTGGACAAAAAGTGACAGGACGAAGCGAGACGAAACCCGGCCCCGCGGGGGTCGATCCAGCCGGTAAAGCGGCTCGTGCATTGGTATACCGGCCGCTACCGTTTCGTCGTACAAGGTTCGCGCTCCAGAAAATGAAACTCTTCGGCCCGATCTCCCGACCGCTTTTGGATGAAAGCACGACGCCGGTCATCCGCAGTGCGCTGCAACGCGCTCGGATGGTCGGCACCTTCGCCCTTGTCCAAGGCGCGGTCCAACTCGTCGGCATGGCCAGTGGTATTTTCCTCGTCCGCCGCCTCGAGCAAAACGAATACGCTTACTTCACGATCGCCAACGCGATGCAGGGCACGATGAACGTGCTCGCCGACATGGGCGTCAGCATCGGACTCATGTCCATTGGAGGCCGCGTCTGGCAGGACCGGCATCGCTTCGGAGAACTAATTACGACCGCGAACAATTTCCGCCGCAGACTGGGCATCGCCGCCGTGCTGGTCGTCGTGCCGATTCTTTACTGGATGCTTGCCCGCAATGGCGCGTCGACGTTTTACGCGGTGGCTCTTATCGGCGCCATTCTGCTCGGGTTGACGGCTCAACTTTCTATCGGCGTTCTGGGCGTGGTGCCCCGATTGCGCTCGGACGTTTCCCAGATCCAGAAGATCGATTTGACGGGGGCCGTTGTCAGGTTCGGAGCGCTGGTCGGATGCGCGCTCGTTTTCCTCAATGCGAGCGTGGCCGTTCTCGTCGGTTCGGGCGTCTTTCTGCTCCAGTATTGGATGCTGCGAAGGTACACCGCCGGGGCAGTCGATCTTAACGCGTCGGAGAATCCGGAAGACCGCACGGCGATGATCGGCTTTATCAAAAACCAGGCGCCCAATGCCATTTTCTTCTGCGTGCAGGGACAGATCACCGTATTTCTCATCAGTTTTTTTGGGACGCGCGCAACTGCCGTGGCTGAAGTGGGTGCTCTGGGGAGGCTGGCGTTGATCTTCGCGGTCCTGGCCCAATTACTGATGAACCTTCTCGTTCCCGCTTTTGCGCGTTGTCAGGACCCGGGACGGCTGCGGTTGCTTTATTTTGAAATCGTCGGCGGAGTTGCGGCATTCTGCCTGATGGTGGTAGCCGCAGCGGCCTTTTTCCCGAATCAATTCCTCCTGATTCTGGGACCCAAGTACTCGCATTTGCAGCAGGAACTTCTGCTGATGGTCGGGGGCGCGGTCATGATGACTCTGGGCGGCACATTTTGGGTTTTAAACGCGTCGAAGGCGTGGGTCAAAGGATCGTGGCTCTACATTCCACTCACCGTCGCCACGCAACTGGCGCTCATTCCGTTCACAGATTTTTCGAATGTCAGGCAGATCCTGCTCTTCAATCTTGTTTCCACTTTGCCCCATTTTTTTCAAAACATCGTCCTGAGTTTTCTTGGATTCCGGTCACTTCGGTCCGCGGTTTCCTAGAAGCGGGCCGCCAGGCATGCCAGACAGCGGCCGGAGCAGATTTCGCGGCATAGATACCGCTACGGAGAAGGCGAGTGGCGAGCCTGGATTCGAGGAGGAGGTATCGTTTCCAGGCCAGAAGGGCAAGTAAAACGGTCTTTCCAGTGCGCAAGCGGGAGGGTTACATACCATCAAGAGCCGGAAAAAGTAATAGTGATGCTGGTAGAGAATGATACGAACGCTCTGGCGAGGGATAATCGCCTTGGGTCTCCTCCCGCTTCCGGCGGGCCGGGACGGCCCGCGGCGGAGCTGTTGCCAGGTCTGATTGCAGCCCAGGCAAAATACCGTCCCGATAAGGTGGCCTTGATGATGGATTGTGAGAAGATGACCTATGCGGAGCTGGAACTGCGCGCTTCCCAATTAGCGGCTGATCTGCATTCGCAGGGCGCCAAACCAGGAGTTCTCGTCGGGCTGTGCCTGGAGCGATCACCGCGGTTTGTAGTTGGCGCGCTGGCCATCATGAAATGTGGAGCGGCGTATTTACCGATGGATCCAGCGCATCCCGCGGAACGATTGCGTTTCATCATGAAGGACGCCGATGCCGGCCTTGTGGTTACGGGAGGCAATCTGGCGGATCAATTTCACGATTCCGGGTTCAGGATAGTTAACCTTGATGCGAAACCGGGAGTGCCCTCGCTCTCGTCGATCGCGGCGACCGAAGTCGAACAAAATTTCGATAGTCTGGCTT